>JAEEVB010000297.1 GCA_016287065.1 Muribaculaceae bacterium | reverse complement strand
TGCCATCCTATGACTACGCATCAATCGATGAGACCACACTTGACCAGAACCGTTACAACTGGGGTTATGACCCATTGAACTATAATGTTCCCGAAGGAGGTTACTCAACCAATCCTTATGACCCAGTTAGCCGTAACCGTGAGTTTAAGCAGATGGTTCAGGCATTGCACAAGGCCGGTATCCGTGTGATTCTCGATGTGGTATACAACCACACCTATAGCATCGATGACGGCAATTTCCATAAGACCTGCCCCGGCACCTTCTATCGCAAGAATGCCGACGGAACATGGAGCAACGGCAGCGGTTGCGGCAACGAGACTGCCAGTGACCAGGAGATTATGCGTCAATTCATGCTGGCTAGTGTGAAATACTGGATAGATGAGTATCACATCGATGGTTTCCGCTTCGACCTGATGGGGGTGCACGACATTGAGACAATGAACAAGATTGCCGATATGGTACATGGCATCGACCCAACGATGCTTGTCTATGGCGAAGGCTGGAGTGCCGGCTCTTGTGCCTATCCTGGCGACAAACTAGCCATGAAGGCTAACGTAAAACAGATGCCGGGCATTGCTGCATTCAGCGATGAGATTCGTGATGCACTGCGGGGACCGTGGGACGGAGACGACAAGGCAGCCTTCTTAGGAGGACTTCCCGGTTTTGAGGAGAGTTTGAAGTTTGGTATCGTGGGCGCAATTCAGCATCCCCAAATCAACTATTCGAAGGTGAACTACAGCAAGGAACCCTATGCCCTTGAGCCGACTCAGATGATAGCCTATGTGAGCTGTCACGATGATATGTGTCTTGTTGACCGCCTGTGTGCCAGTGTGCCATCTCTTAAAAATAACGAGAAAGAACTTATCAAACTTGACCTGCTAGCACAGACAGCTGTTTTTACATCTCAGGGAATTCCGTTCATGCTCAGTGGCGAGGAGTTGCTTCGCGACAAGAAAGGTGTTCACAACAGCTTCGAGAGCCCTGACAGCATCAACCGTCTTGATTGGAACGGACGATTCAAACATCCCGAGGTGTTTGACTACTACAAGAACCTTCTCTCACTGCGCAAGCATCATGAAGGTTTCCATCTGGGTAGTGCCGAGCTGGTGCGCAAACATCTGGAATTCTTGCCTGGCGGTGATTGTCTGGTCGTTTATCGTCTAAAGAACCTCAAGCAGGTGGGCGATAAGTGGGACAATATCATCGTAATCCTTAATGGTAACCAATAGAAGCGCACGGTGAAGATTCCGAAATCTCGTTACACCATCGTGGGCGACGGTACTGTCATCAATGAGGACGGACTTTATACTATCAGCACCAACGAGATAATCGTTCCATCTCGTTCGGCAATCATTTTGCATGACTAAGCAGCTCATAATTACTGGTTTTTATTTCGTTTGCTTTTAGATATATGAAAAAGATATTATTAATAGTTTTAACCACATTGTCTGTTGCAGGTGCTTGGGCGGTACCCAAGATGCCAACTCTTAAAGTAGACCGCATCGAGCCTACCAATTGGTTTGTGGGAATGAAAAATCCATCGTTGCAACTCATGGTGTACGGCAAGGATATTCGTGACGCAGATGTTACTACAACTTATCCAGGTGTGGAAATCGAAACGCTGGTGCAACTCGACAGTCCCAACTACTTGCTGATATACCTTAATATCGCTAAAGCACAGCCTGGCACTATGACGCTCACTTTCAAAAACGGCAAACTCTCATATGACGTTAAATATGAGTTAAAGGCGCGCGAGAAGAGCGGTGAGAGTCGCATGGGATTTACCAATGCCGATGTTCTTTACATGCTCATGCCCGACCGCTTTGCCAACGGTAACACTGCCAACGATAAAGTGGCAGGAATGCGCAGTCAGGTGTGTGACCGCAACAAGCCAAGCTTCCGTCATGGCGGCGACCTGGAGGGAATTCGTCAGCATCTTGACTATTTCACCGATTTGGGAGTGACAGCCTTGTGGTTCACCCCTGTACTGGAGAATGACTCGCCCGAGAGTCCATGGAACGACACCTATCATGGCTATGCAACTACCAACTACTACCGCGTTGACCCTCGTTTCGGCACCAACGACGACTATCGCCGTCTCGTTGACGAGGCGCACAGCAAGGGCTTGAAGGTGGTGATGGACATGATTTTCAATCATAGCGGTAGCAATCACTGGTGGTTGAAGGATATGCCTTCGCATGATTGGCTCAATAATCCCGACGAATATGTACAA
>JAEEVB010000062.1 GCA_016287065.1 Muribaculaceae bacterium | reverse complement strand
GATGCGCACCTACCCACTCTCGAAACTCATGCCCAAGTTCATGTTTATCGACGCGCTTGCCTATGTTACTGAAAAGAACTACGACAAGTTCAAGGAAACGCTCAAGGAAATGCTGCAGCGTTATCCCGAAACCGACATCACGCCCACCGCTTCGTCGATTGTGAAGCAAATCAACCAGGGCCGCAAGATTAACGGTGGCGGCGAGAATGCCCGCGGCATGTTCTGGTCGATGCGACTCGGCAACGACTCCACCGCCGAGAGCATCGAGAAAGAGTTCACCCCATTCAGCGAGGGACTCGACAAGCCGCAGTACTTCATTCTTGTGTACTCGACCGACTCCATCAGGAGCAATGTGCTGCTCTATGAGGTGGCCAAGCACAACTTCAGCAACTACACGATGAAGGACTTCGACCTGGAGCAGATGAACTTCAGCAACCTCGGACTTCTCATTGTGAAGGGATTCTCTAACTATGCCGAACTGAAGAACTACAAGACCCTCTTCGACACCGACAAGGATCTTGACCTGCCGCCACAAGTGCACCAGGTGCTCATCAGCGAAGACAACTTCAACCTGCTTTTGCGTGAGGGCCGCTCATTCGAGGACTACTTCCGCTATCTCGACGAGGAGAACACCAAGAAGGTGGAGGCCAAGGTGCCTGAAAACGTCACCGATGACAAGGATGACGACAAGGACGACGACGTCTTCAACAACGATGACGACGACAAGAAGCCTCTCAAGAGCGTGAAAGGCAAGAAAGAAGATAAGAAAGACGAGAAAAAAGACGACAAGAAGGATAACAAGAAGGACAAGAAGAAAGGCGACAAGAAGGGCGACAAGAAGTCTAAGGACAACAAGAAGCCCGAAGAGGACAGCAATGCCGAGCCCAACAAGTTCTTGAAACAGGCTCAACCTCAAAACGACAGCACGATTATAGTGAAGGAGCCTGACCTGTTTGACGTAACACCGCCAGTCACCCCTGGAATCTACAAGCCTGTCAAGCCTGTTACACCTGTTGAACCCGACACAACGGTTGAGTCCGACATCCAGCCTACTCTGCCTGACACCGATACTACCGTAGTCACCACGGTGACCACGCCAGTGACAACCACCGACTTGACCACTACTCCGGTGACCGATATCAACACTAATGTCAACACTGATGTCAATACCGACGTGACGACTCCTGCCGTCAACACCCAGAATGCCGAGACCACACAGAACGAGCCAGGAAAGAAACCGACTCGCAGCATACGCGACAAGAAGGGCGACGACGAGAAAGCACGCGAGAAAGCCGCTAAAGAAGAGGCCAAAGCACGTGAGAAGGCTGAAAAAGAAGCCGCCAAGGCACGTGAGAAAGCCGAGAAGGAAGCCGCAAAAGCTCGCGAAAAGGCCGAGCAAGACGCTGCCAAGCAACGTGAAAACGAGCAGAAACAGCGCGAGCAGGCCGAGAAAGACAAGATCAAGAACAAGGAGCAGCAAATCAAGGCTCGCGAAGACTCGGTGAAGAATGCTCAGAAGCAGCGCGAAGAGGCCCTCAAGCAAAGCCGCAAAGCACGTGAGGACTCGGTGAAGAACGCACATAAGCAGAAGGAGCAGCAAATCAAGCAGGAACAGAAGGACCGCGCCGACGCCAAGAAACAGAAGGAGGAAGAACGCAAGCAACAGCTCAAAGAGAAAGAAAAAGAGCGTAAGCAAAAGGCCGAAGAGCGCAAGCAGAAGCAAAAAGAGCGCGAAGCCGAGCGTAAAGCCTACCAGAAGAAGAAAGAACAAGAAGCCAAGGAGCGCAAAAAAGCCGCTGAACAGCGCCGCAAGGAGAAGGAACGCGAAGCCAAAGAAAGAGCCAAACAGCGCAAGGCTGAGCGTGAAGCCAGGGAAAAGGAACGCCAGCAGCAAAAGAAAGGCGGAAAGAACTCTTCCAGCAGCAGCAATCCCAAAGGCTCTGGCAACAACCCTAAGGGCTCTAGTAATAACCAGAGCACCGACAACAACCAGAGCACAGATGGTAATAACGGCGACAAAAACTAACCCACTATCGACTATTCAGCTATGAGCAAAGAACAAATACTTTGGGCCGACGACGAGATTGATCTTCTCAAACCTCACGTCCTTTTCCTCCAGAACAGGGGATATGACGTCACTACCGTCACCAACGGACGTGACGCGCTCGACGCCATGGCCACTACCAACTTCAACCTCATCATCCTTGACGAGAATATGCCAGGCATCAGTGGACTTGAAGCATTACAGCAAATCAAAATTCAGCAGCCCAATGTCCCTGTCATCATGATTACCAAGAGTGAGGAGGAGAACATCATGAACCAGGCCATAGGCAGTGAAATTGCCGACTACCTCATCAAGCCCGTCAACCCTATGCAGATTCTCTCTTCGATCAAGAAGAACCTGCACAGCAACGCCATTGTAGCCGACAAGGTGACCACCGACTACCAGCAGCAGTTCATGAACATTAGCCAGACCATCAATTCGGCCTCCACCATCAACGACTGGTATGACATTTACAACACCCTTGTCAGATGGGAACTCACCCTGTCGAACACTGAAACCGGCATGGGCGACATGCTGCGCATGCAGAAGACCGAGGCCAATGCCGCCTTCGCCAAGTTTGTCAGGCGCAACTATGAGCAATGGCTCACTACCGACAAACATCCTCTCATGAGTCACGAGGTGTTCAAGACAGCTGTTAAGCCACTGCTTGAAAAAGGCGAGAAGGTGTGCTTCATCGTCTTCGACAATTTCAGGCTCGACCAATGGAAAACCATCAGCCCGCTCATCAACGAGTTTTTCAACGTCGATAACGACTCACTATATACCGCCATCCTGCCCACTGCCACGCAATATGCCCGCAATGCCATCTTCTCAGGGCTCATGCCAGTCAAAATCGAGCAGATGTTCCCCGACCTGTGGGTAGATGAAGACGAAGAAGAGGGTAAGAACATCAACGAGTCGCCCCTGGTTCAGACACTGCTCGATCGCTATCGCATGCGTTATCGTTTCTCTTATAATAAGGTGAATGACTCGAATGGTGGTGACAAACTCATCCAGAACTTCGCTAGTCTCAAGAACTATGACCTCAACGTCATGGTGTTCAACTTCGTGGATATGCTCTCGCATGCTCGTACCGAGTCGAAGATGATTCGCGAACTCGCCAACACCGACGAAGCCTACCGTTCCATCACCGAGTCGTGGTTCCGCAACTCCTATGCCTTCGACATTTTCAAACTTATTGCCGAGCAAGGTTGGAAAGTGGTGCTCACCACCGACCACGGCACCATCAAGGTCGACAATGCCATCAAGGTGATTGGTGACCGTAACACCAACACCAACTTGCGCTACAAGTTGGGCAAGAACCTCAGCTACAACCCCAAGCAGGTCTTCGAGATCAAGAATCCCAAACGCTACGGACTCCCATCGCCCAACGTCTCTACGACCTACATCTTCAGCATGAACAACGACTTTTTTGCCTATCCAAACAACTACAACTACTACGTGCAGTACTACAACGGCACCTTCCAGCACGGCGGCATCTCGATGGAGGAGATGCTCGTGCCTCTCGTCACGCTCACTCCTAAATAATTATTATATGAAAAATTTCTACTATCATCTTTTCCTGGTTTTCGCCTTGCTCACTGGGGCGGTTTTCTCGGCTAGCGCCTTTGATTTCCAGGACGGCGACCTCGTCTACCTCATCAACGACGACGGCACCACCGCCACCGTCACCTACACGGTGAAGAACAACAAGGAAAACTATGCCGGCATCACCGAGGTGAACATCCCCACCAAAGCCACCGACCCTGCCACCGGCAAGACTTATGATGTAACGACCATAGGCACCTACGCCTTCTACAGCAACAACTCCATTACCAAAATCACCATCCCTGCCTCAATCACCAAGATGGAGACCGCTGCCTTCGGCACGTTGAGCAAACTCAAACAGATTCACATTACCGACCTCAAGCGGTGGTGCGAAATCACATTTGCCAGTGCCACATCCAACCCCTTCTATGGTGGTTCAAAGATGCTATATCTCAATGGAGAAGTGGTTACCGACCTCACCATTCCCGCTGGTGTCACTACCATTATGCCCTATGCGTTCTACAAATGCAACTTCGCCACCCTCAATGTGGGTAACGATGTTGTAAGCATCCGTTCCGAGGCTTTCAAGCAGTGCCCCAACCTCATGACGGCAACCATTGGTGGCAATGTCACGACTTTGGGCAACAATGTGTTCAGCCTATGCAACAAGCTGGCATCCATCACCCTCTCTGAGTCGATCGACTCCATTGGCAATTCATGCTTCAGCAACTGCAAAAGCCTCACCGATGTGGTCTTGCCCGATGGCATCGACTATATTGCCGAGAGCCTCTTTGACGCATGCAACGGCCTGAAGAACGTGCATCTGCCCAGCAGTCTCAAAATCATAGGCAGCATCTCATTCCGTGGATGCAAGGCGTTGGAATTCATTGAAATTCCTCATGGGGCCAACACCATTATGCAAGGTGCTTTTTATAACTGCACGTCTCTCGACTCTATTGCGGTGCCCCCCACTGTGTATAACATAGAATACCAAGCCTTCTATAACACAGCCTGGCTCAATCGCCAGCCAGAAGGACTCATCTACATTGGTAATGTTGCCCTCGGCTATCGTGGCACCGTGCCCGAAGGCACCCGCATCACCCTGCGCGACAACACCGTGGGCGTAGGCGAACGCGCCTTCTATCAGCAGGCCGGACTCCAATCCATCACGTTACCCTTCACCGTGATGGGGCTCGGTGATAACTCGTTTGGTTACTGTTCAGGGCTCACTGAGGTGCATGCACACATGAACCACACCATCGAGATGGGATACATCAACACCGTCACACACGAGTGGACTGTGTTTAACCAGCTCGATTACGACAACTGCACACTCTATGTGCCCAGAGGACTCAAGCCCCTCTATGAGGCCTCATGGCTGCGCTGGGCCCGCTTCACCCACATTGTGGAGGAGAATCTGCTCGTTGGCGACGTAGATGGCAATGGCAAGGTGAATGTGAGCGATGTCACTGCCCTCATCAACATGATTCTGGGTGTTATTCCCAAAGATATTGCTGCAGGTGACATCATGAAAGACGGTAAAGTGAACGTCACTGATGTCACAGCCCTCATTAACCTCATTCTCGGGGTTATTATATTTGAATGATTTACAACAAATTACAAACCATAAGAGAATCGCCAACGGATATCCGCTGGCGATTCTGTCTTATATACATTGTAATCATGTTGAAATCTACAGGTTGAGCATGGAGCGCATCTTGTCGAGGGCAGCACTGAGGCCGTCGGCATTCTTGCCACCAGCCTGAGCAAAGTGCGGCTGTCCGCCACCGCCACCCTGGATGAGTTTGGCAGCCTCGCGCACAATGGCACCTGCATTCAGACCGAAATTCTTCACAAGGTCTTCGGTGATGAGCACGGTGAGGGTGGGTCGGCCGTTATCTTGCGTGGCAGCCAGGAAGATAGTGTTTTCTGGACACTCGGCCTTGATGGCAAAGGCAATACCCTTCACCACCTCGGACATCGCGGGGTAACACATCTTGGCAATGCGTACATTGCCCACCTGCTCGGCATCACGGAGCACAGCCTCCTTGGCCGACTTGATCTTGTCTTTAATAAAGGTATCAATTTGTTTCTGCAAAGAGGCATTCTCGGCAATCGACTTCTTCACGGCCACCATGGCATCGGGTGCGTTGTTGAACAACGATTTGATTTCGGTAAGCATGTCTTGAAAATGGTCGAGTGCGCTCTCCACCTTTTCTCCAGTAATGGCCTCGATACGGCGGATTCCAGCGGCAATACTGCTCTCGCTCATGATCTTGATCATGCCTATGTTACCCGTGTTGTCGACATGGGTACCACCGCACAACTCAACCGACGAACCATACTTGATAACGCGCACCTTGTCGCCATACTTCTCGCCAAAGAGTGCCATAGCGCCCATATCACGAGCCTCCTGGATAGGCACCTCGCGATACTCCTCGCGCACAGTGGCGTTGCGCACCATGGCATTGGCCACATGCTCCACCTCACGAATTTCTTCGGGAGTCATCTTCTTGAAGTGCGAGAAGTCGAAGCGCAATATCTTGCTGTCGACATACGAGCCTTTTTGCTCCACATGGGTGCCCAGCACCTGACGCAACGCGGCGTGCAGCAGGTGGGTTGCAGTGTGGTTGCAGGCGATGGCCTGGCGTGCCCTCGCGTCGATGACAGCGTGCACGGGTTCGGTCACATCGCTCGGCAAACGCTTGGCAATGTGCACGGGCAGGTTGTTCTCGCGCTTGGTGTCGATGATTTCAATCTTCTCGTCTCCGCTCTGCAGGTAGCCCTTGTCGCCCACCTGACCACCCATCTCGGCGTAGAAGGGTGTACGAGCCAGCACTATCTGGTAGTATTCGTTATTTTTCTGTTTCACCTTGCGGTAGCGCAGGATCTCGGTGTCACACTCGGTCATGTCATAGCCCACAAACTCGGTCACGCCCTCGTGCAGTTCCACCCAGTCGCTGGTTTCAACAGCGGCGGCATTGCGGGCACGCTCCTTCTGCTTCTTCATCTCGGCATTGAAGCCGTCGATGTTCACGGTCATGCCGTTCTCGCGCAGGATGAGTTCGGTGAGGTCGAGCGGGAAGCCATAGGTGTCGTAGAGCACGAAAGCCTTCTCGCCCTCGATCTCGGTCTTGCCCTGCTTCTTGGCCTCGGCCATCACATTATCAATCATCTTCATACCGGTCTCGAGTGTGCGCAAGAACGATTCTTCCTCCTCCTTGGTCACATGCTTGATGAGGTCGGCCTGAGCCTTGATTTCGGGATAGGCATCGCCCATGCTGTCGATGAGCGTGTCGATAAGGCGATACATGAACGCCTCTTTCATACCCAGGAAGGTGTAGCCGTAACGCACGGCACGACGCAAGATGCGGCGAATCACATAGCCAGCCTTGGCATTGCTCGGCAACTGTCCGTCGGCCACCGAGAAGGCAATGGTGCGCACATGGTCGGCCACCACGCGCATGGCCACATCGGTGTCGTGGTCCTCGCCATAGCGCTTGCCGGCAATCTCGCCCAACTTGTTGATGAGCGGCTGGAACACATCGGTGTCGTAGTTCGATGTCTTGCCCTGCAAAGCCATGCACAGACGCTCAAAGCCCATGCCGGTGTCGATCACCTTGGCAGGCAGCGGCTCCAGGCTCATATCGGCCTTGCGGTTAAACTGCATGAACACAAGATTCCAAATCTCAATCACCAGCGGGTTGTCCTTGTTCACCAGGTCGCGGCCAAACACACGAGCCTTTTCCTCGTCGCTACGCAGGTCGATGTGAATCTCGGAGCAGGGGCCACACGGACCCGTCTCGCCCATCTCCCAGAAGTTGTCGTGGCGATTGCCGTTGATGATGTGGTCTTCGGGCAAATATTGAGCCCAATATGAGGCGGCCTCGTTGTCGCGAGCCAAGCCTTCGGGCGCATAACCCTCGAACACTGTGGCATAGAGATTGTCGGGGTTCAGTCCCAGTACTTTCACCAGATATTCCCAGCAATAGTCGATGGCCTCTTTCTTGAAGTAGTCGCCAAACGACCAGTTGCCCAGCATCTCAAACATGGTGTGGTGGTAGGTATCGTGTCCCACCTCTTCCAGGTCGTTATGCTTGCCGCTCACGCGCAGGCACTTCTGCGAATCGGCCACTCGGCGCCACTGGGGTTCCTTGTTGCCCAGAATGATGTCTTTGAACTGATTCATACCCGCATTGGTGAACATCAGCGTGGGGTCATCCTTGATAACCATAGGGGCCGATGGCACAATGTGGTGATCTTTGCTCTCGAAAAATCGCTTGAACGATTCTCTTATTTCTTTTGCAGTCAACATATTTATGATTTGTGTTTTTATAGTTTTCTCGCTGTTTTTGTTGCGCATGTGAAACGAAATGCCTAACTTTACGCAAAATAACCCACAAAGTTAGGTTTTTATTATTATTTTTGCAAATTATTTACTCTCATAACTATGAGCGACGAACTAAATAAACGTTTCTACCGTATAGGCGATGTAGCTGATATACTGAATATTCCGGCTAGCACACTGCGTTTTTGGGAAAAGGAATTCACCATCATCAAACCCCAACGCAATTCCAAGAACATCAGGCTCTATACGCCCAAGGACATCGAAACCATCAGAATGATCTACTTCCTTGTCAAGGAAAAAGGACTCAAACTCGATGCAGCCCAGGCCATGATACGCCGCAATCGCGATGGCATCTCCAAACAGTTTGAGGTGATTGAGCGACTCAAAGGAGTGCGTGCACAGCTCAAGACGTTACAAAAAGCACTCGACTCGGTGCCAAACACTTAACCACTCATGAAAAAAACGTTACTACTGCTCATCGCGAGTGTGCTCGCCACACTGACCTGCCTAGCAGGAACCTCAGTCACGACGCACACGGTCACCTTCGACTTCAGCACTGTCGATGGTCTCACCGCGCTGGGCATCGCAGTGCCACCAAGTGGCGGCCGAACCTATCTCAACGACAATGCCACCTGCACTGCTGCCGACGTTACCTTAACAAATACCAACAGCACTACCAGTACCTATCAGAATAGCATCTACTACTATAGCGGTCAGCAGTGCTACGAACTTTACCTGAACAGTGGCTCTTCGCTCACCTTTTCGGTTCCGGGCAACTGCACCATCACAGGCATCAGTTTCAATGCCAGTAATCTCACCTACCTGAACGGAGCAACCAACGGCAACTGGGTTGGAAGCCAGCAGAGCGTTTCGTTCTCGGCCACAAGCAAGACCGTCTATGTTTTCTCGGTCGACGTAACCTATACCAAGGCCGACATTCAACTCACTCAGGTGACGGGCATCAGCAATTTTAAGAACGTGACACCTGGCACGGCCGTGCGCCTATATCTGCCCGATGAACTCAACGCCCGCGTGCTGGCAGTGAAAACCAATGCCGACGGCACCACCGATGCCTTTGTGCGCGACAATACCGGTGCCATGCTCATGAAGGGCATCAGCCCCAACCGCAACATGGCCCATGACCAGCACCTCGCCGGCTGGATTAACGGACAATACGCCGAGAACAACGGACTGCCCTGCTTTGTGCCTGCCAACGGGCTCACCAACACGACCGAGTTGGTCATTGCCGACCCTGTGACCGAAACCGCCACGCAACCCGTAGGCATCTCCCCCAACCAGTATGACAACCACCTTGCCGACTGGGTGACAATTAACGGAATTGCCGTGAGTGATGACGATTTCTCATTTGTCAACAACTTTAATCTCACAGGGTTCACTACCCCCTACGACGGGGCTATCGTCGATGTCACTGCCATAGCTGCAGGCAATGGAGTGCTTTACCCCTTCAACATTGGCCAATCGCCCATGTTCACCTATGTGGTTGATGAGACGCGACCCTTTACCGCACCTACCAGCACCCTTATTGGCGTACCCGTCAGGCTCATACGCACCTTCACGGCCGGAGAGTGGACTCCGTTCACCCTGCCATTCAGCACCTCCGACTTCGACGGCGACATTATGGCCTATATGACACTTCAGTATGGCCCTCCCATGACCGACGCAGGCACCACCTACGAGGCCGGCAACATGCTCTTTACCCCCGTAGGCAAGATAGAAGCAGGCGTGCCCTACCTCGTGCGGTCATCTGAATCATTCGACGAGAAGACGTTTAGCAGCGTTACGCTGGCTCCAGTCAGCCTCACTACGGTGAGCCACACTCCCACGCCCGTGGCACACACACGTGGCATTGACCGAATAAGCAGCGACGATGCTTACAGTTTCGTGCCCGTCCTCTCTCCCGTGACCCTCGATGCCAACGACAAGACCTATAAGGTAATGCTCTCTAATGGCACGATAGCATGGGTCGATAACACCAATAATCAGTTGCCCGCTACCAGTGCCTACTTCGTCACGCCTGCCAACCAAGGCATGCGCATTGTGATGCAAGGCATCGTGGACGGCATCATCACCGGCATTGATGACGTAACCGCACCGGTTGCCAACCGCATGCCAGGCATCTACAACATGATGGGTGTGAAGATGCAACTCGACTGGGAGCAGTTGCCACCAGGCATCTACATAGTGAACGGACGTAAAACCATTAAACGATGAAAGGAGGAGGCCGCACTATGAAAAAGATATATTTCCTCCTGCTTTCAGCCGTTTGCTTTCTGGCAGCCGTTCTACCTGCCGCCGCACAGCAGTCGGTCACTATCACGCTCAAGGACAACACTACCCGCTCCTTCACCGACATTGACTCGGTGCGGCTTGTGGGCGGCAACTTCGGCAGCCCCTCGGGCATCGGTATCAAGATATATGTGAATGGCAGCACGCAGAGTCACGATTTCCTCTACTCGCAAATGCTCGACATCGTGATTAGCGGACAGACTATCACCGTCGAGGCGCCTGTCATCACCCCTGATGGTGGTGAAATCAGTGAAGCCACCACCGTCACCATCAGCTGCGCCACCTCAGGGGCAATCATCTACTACACCACCGACGGCTCCACGCCATCGGCCACCCACGGCATGCGCTACACGAGGCCCATCACCATCAGTGAGACCACCACACTCAGCGCCATCGCCATTATGGACGGTGTGAGCAGCACCGTTTCAACCGCCACCTTCACCTATGTAGATAACAACGTGAATGCTAATTGGCATAGTCCTAACTGGCAGACCAACACCGGCAGCATGACCTACACGCCCCAAAGCGCAGGCTTCTGGCGACTGGAATTCCCTCACATCAGCAATAAAACCAATACTTCGTGGGTTCAGAAAGAAGAACCCCAGTATGGTATAGCCCTAGCTCTCGAGTGGGACAACGATATCATAGCCAACCGCTGGACGGCGTATCAGCTGCACAGTGGCAACTCTGCGCAGAATGTTGACCGAAAAGATTCATTTAAAGAAGATCTTGAATTACCCAGTGAAACGCGTTCCACACTTGACGACTTCAAGGGTAGCGGATATGCACGTGGACACCTTTGCCCAAGTGGTGACCGAAGGGCTTCGCTCGATCAGCAGGCGCTCACCTACTTCCTGAGTAACATGCAAGCACAATGGGGCAGTCACAATAGCGGTCAATGGGCACAACTGGAAGACGACGTGCGCACAGTGGCCATTCACAACAATTGCGACACGCTCTACATCGTCAAGGCCGCCACCATCGATAACGTGTATCTTAACAACACTACCGTGAGCGGCGTTTACAGCAATACCTACGAGGGCACCACCTATACCGATCTGGTGTGCAACGGCCGTCTGGTTGTTCCCAAGTACTTCTACATGGCTCTGCTGGCCTACAACAAGAGCGAGAACAAGTACTATGCTATGGGCATCTGGACCAAGCACTTCAACAA
>JAEEVB010000061.1 GCA_016287065.1 Muribaculaceae bacterium | reverse complement strand
CTTTGTTGATGACAAGCTCACGCTGAACGTTCCTTCGGAGTTCTTCGTGGAGCAAATCGAGGAGCGCTTCTACAACCTGCTTAAGGCCACGCTCAAGCGTGTGTTTGGCATGAACGTGAAGCTATTTTATAATTATAATGTGGTTAAGGACGACAACGAGTCGGGAGTGACTGTTCAGGACCAGGCTCCGAGTACAGCCATCAACAACCGAGTCGCTCAGCAACAAACCACCTCCTCAAATCCTTTCGATACGGGCGAACTGGCTGACATTGATCCGCAGCTCAATCCGCGCTACACATTCGAGAACTATTGTGGCAGCATGAGCAACAAGCTTGCGGTAAGCATTGGTCAGGCAATAGCCACCGATCCCAAATGCAAGACGTTTAATCCGCTGTTTGTGTTCGGCTCTACTGGCGTGGGCAAGACGCACCTGATTCAGGCCATTGGCATAAAAATCAAGGAGTGCTATCCTCGCACCCGCGTGCTCTATGTTACTGCACGCCTGTTTGAGAACCAGTACACCACTGCGGTGCGCACCAACAAGATTCCCGATTTCATCAACTTCTACCAGAGCATCGATGTGCTTATCATCGACGACATTCAGGAGCTGGCGGGAAAGCATGGCACGCAAAACACTTTCTACCACATCTTCAATCAGCTGCACAACCAGGGCAAGCAGCTCATCATGTCGAGCGATTGCCGCCCGTCGGATCTCGACGGTATGGTGCCGCGGCTCATTTCAAGATTCAAGTGGGGCATGACGGTAGAACTGGCTAAACCCGACTATGAGCTGCGTCGCGATGTCCTCACCATGAAGGCCGCACAAGACGGCCTCATGATTGCTGATGAGGTGCTCGACTTCATTGCACATAACGTGACAGAGAGCATCCGTGACCTTGAGGGCATCATTGTTTCACTGCTGGCTCATGCCACTATGCTCAACCAGGACATTACCGTTGACTTGGCGAAGGCAGTGATTGCCAATTCGGTGCGCATCAACAAGCCACAAATCACGTTCGAACTCATTGCCGAGCGAGTGGCTTCGTTCTACAACATCGACACAGCCGATCTCTACGGCAAGTCGCGCAAGCGGGAAATTTCTGATGCCCGGCAGCTGCTCATGTACTTCGCGAAGAACGAGGCCCAGTTGTCGTCGACCAACATCGGATTGCGCTTGTCACGTAATCATGCCACCGTGTTGCATGCATGCAAGCAAATTGAGCAGCGCATGTCGGTCGAGAAGAAGTTCCAGGAAGAGGTGCTCGCCATCGAAACTGCCATCAAGCAGTGATGAGCACTTGTTGTCGTGGAACGGGAGTGCCCGTGATACACTTGGCCGTGTGGCTACTGAGAGTCTAAAGCAGAATTGCAATCACGCAATTCTGCTTTTTTTTCTTGAAATCGAGAGTCGCCGGGTTTTTGGGGAAAGATGAAACGGATGGGAACTGTGGGAAAAATGGGAAATGATGGAAATCTTATCAAAGAACGCTTGTGCGAGTGGACGCATGGACGAAGATAGGGGATGGGGTAGGTAATGGAAATGGTGATTGCATACAAGGTTTAGGGTTTAGGGTTTAGGGTTTAGAGTTTAGAGTTTAGAATATAGTGTCAGGAAAGGAAGAGAGCTGGCGATGATGCTAGGTCTGTAGATGTTGTGGTTTGAATGAAAAGCGTTTTACTGCAAAATTGTGTATTGGATTAAATAGTGAGATTCTTCATATATTGTAGTGGTAGAAAAAGTTAAGGGACTTCATGGAATTGAAGCCCCTCAGCGTTTATAAGGGATTGGCCACGATGGGCCTGATGATCGAAACGTGTTAGGCGGTGTGTAGCCCCGCTACTAAATCATTAGTCTTCGTCGAGGAGGATGTTCATGATTTCGATGGCCGATTTCATGACATTGGTGCCAGGACCGAAGATGGCAGCTACGCCAGCCTTGTAGAGGAAGTCGTAGTCCTGAGCGGGAATCACACCACCAGCAATGACGATGATGTCTTCGCGGCCCAGTTTCTTGAGCTCTTCGATAACGGCAGGAACGAGAGTCTTGTGACCGGCTGCGAGCGAGCTCACACCCATCACGTTCACATCGTTCTCAACGGCTTCACGAGCGGCCTCTTCAGGAGTCTGGAAGAGGGGACCCATGTCGACGTCGAAACCACAGTCGGCATAACCTGTGGCAACCACCTTGGCACCACGGTCGTGACCGTCTTGACCCATCTTAGCCACCATGATACGGGGCTGACGACCTTCTTTCTTGGCGAACTTAGCAGTGAGTTCGCGAGCTTTCTCAAGGTCGGAATCGTTTTTAGCTTCAGCTGAATACACGCCACTAATAGTTTTAACAACAGCTTTATAACGACCCACGATTTTCTCGCAGGCATCAGAAATCTCACCCAGTGAAGCGCGGTCCTTGGCTGCCTCAACAGCGAGTGCAAGCAAGTTGCCTTCGCCAGTCTCCACGCAGTGCGTGATGGCATCCAGATCGGCTTTCACCTTGTTCTCGTCGCGGTTAGCGCGAAGCTTCTCGAGTCCTTCGATCTGCTCTTTGCGCACCTCGGTGTTGTCGATTTCGAGAATGTCGATAGGATCTTCCTTCTCGAGACGATACTTGTTCACGCCAAGAATAGTCTGGCGACCGCTGTCGATGCGTGCCTGTGTGCGTGCAGCAGCTTCCTCGATGCGCATCTTGGGCACACCAGTCTCGATAGCCTTGGCCATACCGCCGAGTTTCTCGATTTCTTCGATGTGAGCCCATGCCTTGTGCACGAGTTCGTCGGTGAGTTTCTCTACATAGTAGGAACCAGCCCATGGGTCGATGACCTTAGTGATGTAGGTTTCCTGCTGGATGTAGATCTGGGTATTACGTGCAATGCGTGCCGAGAAGTCGGTAGGCAGTGCGATGGCCTCGTCGAGTGCATTGGTGTGCAGCGACTGGGTGTGACCCTGCGCTGCAGCCATAGCCTCGATACAGGTGCGGCCCACGTTGTTGAAGGGATCTTGCTCGGTGAGTGACCAACCCGAAGTCTGGCTGTGTGTACGCAGCGACATTGACTTGGGATTTTCGGCTCCGAAGCTCTTCACAATCTTGGCCCAGAGCAGACGGCCAGCACGCATCTTGGCAATCTCGGTGAAGAAGTTCATGGAGATGCCCCAGAAGAACGACAGACGAGGAGCAAAAGCATCGACGCTCAAACCGGCGTTGACACCAGTGCGGATGTAGTCCATACCATCGGCGAGGGTGTAGGCCAACTCGATGTCGGCGGTAGCACCTGCTTCCTGCATGTGGTAACCCGAGATGGAGATGCTGTTGAACTTGGGCATATTCTGAGAAGTGTACTCGAAAATGCTGGCAATGATCTGCATCGAGAATTTGGGAGGATAGATGTAGGTGTTACGCACCATGAACTCCTTGAGAATATCGTTCTGGATGGTACCGGCCATTTCTTCGAGTTTGGCGCCTTGTTCCAGACCTGCCACGATGTAGAATGCCATAATGGGAAGCACGGCACCGTTCATGGTCATAGAAACCGACATCTTGCTCAGAGGAATACCATCGAAGAGCACCTTCATGTCTTCGACTGAACAGATAGAAACACCTGCTTTACCCACGTCGCCAACCACGCGCTGGTTGTCGGCATTGTAGCCACGGTGAGTGGGGAGGTCGAATGCTACCGAAAGACCTTTCTGGCCCGAAGCGAGGTTACGGCGATAGAATGCATTAGACTCGGCTGCGGTTGAGAAACCTGCGTACTGACGCACCGTCCAAGGACGGAAGGGGTACATGAGGCTGTAGGGACCACCCAGGAAGGGAGGAATACCGGCGACGAAGTCGAGGTGCTCGATGCCCTCGAGATCTTCACGTGTGTAGACTGGCTTGATGTCGAGCAGCTCGGCATTCTTCCAAGGCTCGGCCAGTTCAAGAGGCTTGTGCTGAACATTAAAAGCCTCGTTTGCAATATCTATATTTTTAAAATTTGGTCTCATATCGATATCTTATTTTAAAAGTTTAGCGTTGAAAGCCTTTAATGTAGAAAGCACATTGGTGCGCACGTTGATGAAATTGGTGACACCCATTTCCTTGAATTCATCGGTCTCGGGACCTGCGAGTACAAACTCGGCACGGCCGTCGAGTGCCTTGATGGCACCAGGAATTAACTCGGGATATTCGGCATCGCTTGAGCAGAGCACGACGATGTCGGCCTTGGCAGCCATAGCGGCCTCCATGCCTTCTTCGACAGTTGCGAAGCCATTGTTGTCGATGAGCTTGTAGCCAGCGCAACCAAAGAAGTTGTCGCTGAACTGAGCACGAGCGAGACGCATGGCAAGGTTGCCGATGGTAAGCATGAACACCACGGGGGTGTGCTCGGCCTGCTCGGTAGCCTGACGCAGTTCTTCGAAACCGCTAGCGAGTCGCTTGTCGTTGAGGGTAACAACGCCCTCTTCGGGAGCATTGCAGCAGCACTTGCACTCCAGTGAGCGCTTGTCGCCGCTGAGTTCGGTGAAGTTGGGGAATTGATTGGTACCGAGTAACTGCTCTTTGCGCTTAGCCACCTTGTCGAAGCGTGAAACAGCGCTAGCGTTAACGGCCTCGGCAATCTCGTTGTTCTTGACCATAGCCATAAAGCCGCCCTTGTCCTCAACCTCGAGGAAGAGTTGCCAAGCAACCTTGGCGAGCGACATGGTGAGTTCCTCTACATAGTAAGAGCCGCCGGCGGGGTCAACCACCTTGTCGAGGTGACTCTCTTCCATGAGCAGAATCTGCTGGTTGCGTGCGATGCGTTCGCTGAAGTCATCACCTTCACTATAAGGAGCATCGAAGGGAGTGACGGTGATCTCGTCGACGCAAGCCAGAGCAGCCGACATGGCCTGGGTCTGCGAGCGGAGGAGATTCACGTGCGAGTCGAAGAGCGTCTGCGTGAAGCGTGAGGTGGAGGCGTTTACCACCATCTTGCAAGCGCAGTCGCACTTGGGACCATACTGCTTCACGATTTGAGCCCAGAGCATGCGTGCTGCACGGAACTTGGCAATTTCCATGAAGTAGATGGTTGAAACACCCATGTTGAACTTGATGCGGTGAGCAATCTCGTCGGCAGTGAAGCCCTTGTCGGTGAGTTGAGCCATCCATTCGTTACCCCAAGCCAGAGCGTAGCCCAGTTCCTGGTAAATGAAGGCACCAGCATTGCAGAGCATGTCGCTGTTGACCGAAAGCACGCGCAGGTGCTTGACGGGCTCAACAACCTTGAGAAGTTCGGCAGCCTTGTCGGCAATATCTTCAGAGAGATGCTTGCCAGCTTTGAGCTGTTTGCGGAAGGGGTTGAAGTCGATAGAACCAACGAATTTGTCGGCGGTGCCTTTTTTGACAAGATAGTCGACAAGCGCTTTGGCAAGATCGATAGCCCTGCAAGGGCAAATGCTGAAGTTGATTTCAACCACATCGGTGTAGATGCCATCGAGCAGCGTGTCGAGATCGATGTCGGCATCTTTGCAGAGCTTGAAGCCTAAAGCGGTAACACCCTTGTTAAGGATGTCGAGCGCTTTGGCGTTGGCGGCTTTGGGGTCGTTGACCTTAATGTCTTGACGCACGAGCCACACATTGTTGGTGCGTGTTCCGCGCACAAACGGATATTCACTGGGGAGTGAATCGATTGTTTTGAAGTCCTTAATGTCTACACCACGATAGAGAGGCTGGACATTGAATCCTTCATTTGTTCGCCAAACCATTTTCTTGTCGAAGTCGGCACCTTTGAGGTCGACCTCGGCTTTGGCTCTCCATTCTTCGGGAGAGACTGGAGAAAACTGATCGAACAATTTTTCTCTTTTTTCTGCCATAACTTAAATAAAAATTATATAGTAACTTAATTTAGAAGATAAATCTATAATGTTGATTTTAGAAAACGCAAATTTACAAATAAAACTTTAAACACGACGATAAATGGTGGTTAATTATGGTGAAAAACGACTGAAAAGTGGTGAGTGTCGCTTTTCAGTCGTTTTCGTGCTGTAGTTGTTGCTCCAGATTGCGTTCGTCTTCTTCGGTCCAGAGCGGGTTCTCGTCGTCGAAGTCGTCGAATCCGAAGAAGGCCTCGTCGGTGAATTCCTTCATTTCGCGCCCATCCTTCTTGGTGGGACGGCCCAGCCCTTTCTGTCGCTTGACGAAGCCGCCGATGCGAGCCATTTCCAGAATCTGGTACTGTTCGGGAGCCGTGATGTTCTTGAGGTAGTTAGGCACGAGCTTGGCACCGACACGGTTGTTGAGCAGGCCCACCACCTCGAAGGTAAAAGTGACGGGCGGTTTCCTGACGTCGATCTTATCGCCTACCTTGATGAGGTGTGAGGGCTTCACATTCATGCCGTTCTTGGTGACACGGCCCAACTTGCAGGCGTCGGTGGCGAGGGTGCGAGTCTTGAAGACTCTTGTGGCCCAAAGCCACTTGTCGATTCTCATGTCGTTCATGTTGGCTGAGTTATTTGTTGTTGTAATTGGTCATAGCGAAGTTGATACCAGACAGGCAGAACGCCTTGATGGCCTCGATGGCTACGTTCACGCGCTCGGGCAGAATGGCGAGTTCGTCGGGGGTGGGGTAGCCAAGCACATAGTCGACCTGTGCTCCTGGTGGGAAATCGTTGCCGATGCCGAATCGCAGGCGGGCGAAGGCCTGTGTCTGGAGCAGGTTGATGATGCTTGTGAGTCCATTGTGGCCGCCATCGGCGCCCTTGGCTCGCAGGCGAATGGTGCCAAAGGGTAGTGCAATGTCGTCGACCACGACGAGGATGTTCTCGAGCGGAATGTTCTCCTTGATGTGCCAGTACCTGACAGCCTCGCCGCTGAGGTTCATGTAGGTAGATGGCTTGAGCAGCAGCAGTTGAGCGTTCTTGACACGAAGTTGGGCGACATCGCCATAACGCTGTGTCGAGAAAACAATATTGGATGCCTTGGCGAAGGCATCCAATACGGTAAATCCTATGTTGTGTCGGGTACCCTGATACTCGGTACCAATGTTACCCAAACCTGCAATCAAATATTTCATTGAAAGAGTTACACAAAAAGGGGTTGAACTGTGTTATTCAGCTGCAGGAGCCTCGGTTGCTGCTTCTTCAGCACCTTCTTCAGTCTCTTCAGTAGCCGCAGCGGTAGCGGCAGCGCGAGTGGCGCGAACACCTGTAATAACGAGGTCCTTAGAGCTGACGAGTTCGTACTTGTCGAAGTGCAGGTCGCTAACCTTGATAGAGTGACCGATCTTGATGTCTTCAACATTGACCACGATGCGCTCGGGAATGTCGCTATAGAGACCTTTCACTTTCACCTTCTTCATGCTGAGGTAGAGCTTACCACCAGCCTTAACACCCACTGCGTGACCCTCGAGGGTAACGGGAACGTTCATCACAACAGGCTTGTCATCATACACCTCGAGGAGGTCGATGTGGAGGATGCTGTCGTTGAGCTTGTGGAACTGGATGTCCTTGAGCACAGCCTTGTGCAGCTTGCCATTGTAAGTGAGTTCGATAACAAAGATTTCGGGGGTGTAGATAAGTTTACGAATGTCGTTGAACTTCACAGCGAGGTCGGTAGAAATGACACCTTTACCTTCGGCAGTTGTCATGATGGCCTTTTCGCCTTCTTCGAGCTTGCCATTGTAAACAAATTCACCATTGTCGTTCTTCTCGAACTGAATGAGTTTGCCACCGTTGAGGACTACGGGAATCATGTTGTCCTTGCGGAGGGCTTTCGCAGCTTTCTTGCCAAGGTCAGTCCTTGGAACAGCGTTTAATTGAAAAGTTTTCATTTGTTTGATTTTGAATGTGTTACTAAAAATTAAGTTGCTGCTTCTTAATTTCCCATCACACGGAAACTTTAAAAGCGGTGCAAAGTTACAACTATTTTTTTAATTCACAAACTGTTCGGTCTTATTTCTGCGGCAGAATTCGAGGAATCGGCAATAGTTGCACGGCGTATTGCCTTCCTTGCACTGGGTGAAGGGGATGTTAAGGTCGAAAAGTGTGGACAGTTTCCCCTTGATAGAGGCCAGGAACTCGTCGTTGAGCGGGTGGTCGTGGTAGGTGCCTTTGAAGTCGATCACGCATTGCTTGTCTTTGCCGTCGGTCCTTGTGTGGAAGATGCCGGTCTCGTCCATCTGCTTCACGGTGTAGATGATGGGCGTGATGACGGGGTTGTCGATGCCTTTCTTCTCCTTGAGGTATTGCGAGTAGGCATTGCAGTAGAGGAAGAGTTGCAAAATGCTCCTTTTCTTCCGGGCCTTGTCTTCGTAGATCAGGTCGAAGTCGGAGAACCGGGTCAGGTCGCCACCGGTCTTGTAGTCGATGAGTCTGAACGGCCCGGTGCCATTGATGCGGTCGATTCGGTCGGCCTTGTACTTGAAGTTGAAGCGCATGCCGTCGCCCAGGTCGATTTGGGTGATATGAGTCTGCTCGCACTCCCATATTTCGAAGAAGTCGTCGTCATTAGTCAGCAATCGCCGGTCGTAGTTGATGACGTTGAGTACGAAAATCTTGAATGCCTCGTAGAGTATGGAGGCTTCGCCGGTGATTTCATCGTCGAGGTGCTCGGGTTTCTTGTTGAGGTAGATGCTATTAATGTTGCGCACAAGATGGTAGTCGAGCTTTTTTTCCACGAAATTTTGCATCATCGACTTCGTTACCTTGTAGGTCTTGTCAATACTGGTTTTACCATCGGGGTAGTAGAGCTGTTGCAGAGTGTCGTGTACGATAGAGCCAAAGGTGGCGGCGTCCATGAACTCCGACTCCTCGTTGTCGTCGTTCAGCCCCTCGATGTAGTGGAAGTAGAACTTGAGCGGACAGTCGATGAAGCTTTTGATGGCACTTGCCGAGAGTCGGGTCTTGCTGTTCTCGTCGAGGTAAGCCTTGACCCTATCGGCAATGCGCCCCTCTTTTTTCACGTTGATAGCAAGACTGTTACCGGGATGAACGTCGGCCGAGAGCTGCCTGTGATGGATGGGGCAACCATAGACTTTCTCGAGCTGGGTGATGAAGCGCGAGTGCTCGCCCGAACCAATGGCCTGAGCGCTTGAGTCGTAGAGCATGAACACCTTGTTGGCGCGTGAGATGAGGCGATAGAAATAGTAGGCCATCATTGACTCCTGATGCTCTACGGTGGGCATGTTGAAGTGTCGTCGCAACTGTATGGGTATGAATGATGCTGTGTAGAAGCGGCGCGGGAATACACGTTCGTTCATCGAGAGGATGATGACGTTGCTGAAGTCGAGGCAGCGGGTTTCGAGCATGCCCATAAGCTGGAGGCCTGCAAGTGGTTCGCCCTCGAAGGGAATGCTGTAGATGGCTGCAATCTTGTCGATAAGGAAAAAGACGGTAGCCTCACACATGGGCACGCCATAGTCGCTGATGGCGAGCTTCACCTGCTCAAGCACTTCGAGATACTTGTTGAGGAAGGCGCTCTGCAGGGGCAGTGGGTCGTCGTCCTCGTTACTGGCTGGGGTAGCAGTTGTACCGGAGACCTGGTCGTTTACCATTGTCACAAAGTCTTCGAGTCGGTTGATGTAGTTGATTACGTCGGTAGCGTCGTCGGTTTTGCGTATGGTGACGAACAACTGGTCGAAACCGCAGCCGTGGAATATGGTCTCGGGCACGCGGAAAAGGTTGTTGTTGTCGATGATGCTTATCAACTCGGTGACCTTGCGCGGGAAGAGCGACTTGACGATGGTGTGTGAGAGCACGCTCTTGACGTCTTCACGATAGAAGGTGAAGACGAGTTCGTTCTGCTCGTTCACGCTGCGTGTGGCCTGGCGATGCATCTTGGCAACAATGCGCATAAGCGAGGCGATGGAACTGTTGCGCAGGGGATAGCCGAGCGTGACGTTGATGCGGCTCACCTTGTCGGTGGCAGAGTTGAGCAGGGGCACAAACAGGCTCTCGTCGGGCAACACGATGGCAGTGTTGATCGCATTGTCGGTGTCGGTAATATCGTGGTTCTCAACCAGCTGATTGACTATGCGGAAGGCGTGCTTGGCCTGCCCCACGTTGAAGGGAACACCCACAACGGTCATCTCGGGGAAACTATCGATTTTTTCGGTTACACCCAGGGCTGTCGGGAACTGCTTCACGTTCAGTTTCATGAATCGTGTTGCAGGATTCTCCTCCTGCTTGAAGGCAGGCGAGTCGTAGTCCCAACAGAACTCGGCAATGCCCTTGTTCTTCATCTGCTTGAAGATAGATGTCTCGCAGGCCGAGAGCAGGTTGAAGCCTACAAAGATGTATTTCTTCCAGCGAAATTCGTCGGGTGCCATGGTGGCGATGAGCTGGGCGGCATCGCGCATGATTTTTCCCTTGTAGGAAAGCCCCTGGTTGCTGAGCCGCTCTCTGAATCGCATGTAGAGCGGGTACAACACTTGCCAAAGCCTCATATAATTGCTTTGCACGCTGCCATTCTCGCCGTGCGTGATATGTTTCCAGAATTGGTCTTCGTCGGTGGGTGTCTCTCCAAACCTGACGTTGAAGAATCGCTGAAAAAACTCCTTGAGTTCGGGCGTGAGGAAGTCGGTGGCTATTTCGCGCAGTTGGCGGGTGTTCATGAAAATCTGCTCGGCATCTACCATTGAGGTGTCGACATCGTTGAAATCGTTCAGGATGACATTGCCCCAAAATGCAAAGCGGTCGAACGAGTACTGGTCGTTGCCCGTAATATCGACGTAGGCATGATAGAGGTTGAAAATTTGCTCTACGGGCGAGGCCATGATGCTGTGAGTGAGCATTGTGGCAAAGTCGGTGATGGTCGTGATCTCGGGTGCGAGCATGGGAATGCCTACTTGCTGGCGCGCAAGGTGCATAAGAAAGAATTCGCCGCTTCGCCTGTTGGGAAACACAAAGCAATAGTCGATCAGTTTGTCCTTCTGCTCATAATAGTGACGGGCCACTTGCTCGAGGAATGGAGTATGTGTGGTGGAGCTCATGAAAGATCAGGTTTTGATGAGACGTGTGACCATGATGGCGAGGTCGAACAGGATGATTTTAGCGTTACCATTGGCCCTGATATCGGAGTCGGCCCGGGTGAACTCTTGGTGCAGTGTTTCGGCATTGCCCTCGTTGATGAAGGGTGCGAACTTCTTGCTGAAGGCCTCCTCGTCGCGGGTCAGGTAGTTCAGGCCAGGGTTGTGCAGGTTGTAGATGAAGTTCTCGCGCACTTGGCGGGCACAGTATTGCATGAATCGGCGCGCCTTCTCGCGCTTGAATGCCGATACGTTCTCACTCCAAGCCTTGAGCTCCTTGAGGTTGCGCAGGTAGGCCATGCGCATGAGGGTGATGAACTGTTCGTGAAACTGCTTGGTTTCGCTATCAAGCTCCATGTTGCGTTCGGCCTGCACAATGTCGCCATCTGCTGGTGCGGCAAGAGCCAGTGCGTCTTGCGGGTCGAGTGCATAATGTTGTTGCAGGTATTCGGCCACCTGGTCGG
>JAEEVB010000060.1 GCA_016287065.1 Muribaculaceae bacterium | reverse complement strand
CTCAGCCACAAACACGCGCAGGAACTCCATCACGCTCTCAACCATACCCGCAGCCGTATTGCCATAGCGGCTCATGATGCGGTCGCTGAGCGAACCGTGATTCACGCCAAGGCGAACGGCAGTGCCATGCTTGCGACACAAAGCGATGAAGGGAATGAGTGCCTCGCGAATGCGTTCTAGTTCGGCAGCATACTCCTCATCGGTGTATTCAAGACTCTTGAAGGTGCGGGCAGGGTCAACGAAGTTGCCAGGATTGATGCGCACTTTGTCGGTAACCTGTGCGGCGGCAAAAGCCGCCTTAGGATTGAAGTGAATGTCGGCCACAAGCGGCACATCACAACCCTGCTCGCGCAGTTGCTGGCGAATAACACCAATATTCTCGGCCTCCTTGACACCCTGAGCGGTGAGACGCACATAGTCGGCCCCCGCCTGAGCAATGCGCAAGCATTGTGCTACGCTCGCCTCGATGTCGTCGGTTGAGGTGTTGGTCATTGACTGCACCCTAATGGGATAATTTGAACCGAGAGGGATACCCCCAATGTTCACGCTCACCGTTTTGCGACGCTTGTAGTTCATCATTGTTTGCAGTATTTAAACTGTTAGCAATCAGTTGGTCTTGAATTCATATTTAACAGCAGCAAGATCCTGATTGGCCTTCACAATCTTGCCTGCCAGCCCCTCTTTCTGGGCCTTGACACGAGCAGCTATTTCGGCATCACCCAATGCCAATATCTGAGCAGCCAGCACAGCCGCATTTTGTGCACCATTTACAGCAACTGTCGCCACGGGAATGCCCGGAGGCATTTGCACCATGCTCAGCAAGGCATCGAGGCCATCGAGCATACCCGAAATAGGAACACCTATCACTGGCAGTGTGGTCGACGCTGCTATCACACCTGGCAAAGCTGCAGCCATACCGGCACCGGCTATTATCACCTTCACGCCACGGCCTGCAGCCTGCTCGGCAAACTCCTGCACCTGTTCGGGAGTGCGATGAGCCGAGAGGGCATTCACCTCAAAGGGTATCTTCACTTCATTAAGCCATTTGCACGCTTTTTCCATCACAGGAAGGTCGCTCGTGCTACCCATAATAATGCTTACTAATGGTTTCATAGATAGGTTTATATCTTGATAATTATTTCTTTAGCCTAAAACCAACATGGCCAGTTTCACACACACCAGTCCATTGACCGCACCGGCAAGCACCTGCCCCAATGTGTGTCGCCCCAACACCATGCGTGCGGAACCCAGCACACCAGCCAACAGTATAGTAATCCACAATATCCACGACAGATCAAAAGCCTCGAGACGGTTAGATGGACTATGTAGTTCAAAGAGCAACGCCACAATGCCGGCAATACCCGCCATGTGTGCACTGATTTTCCACTTCAGGTTCACCACAAACGACACGACACAAGCCAATGCGCCACCCGCCACAAAAGCCGAAAACCACTGAGGTGCATGAATGTGATTAAGATAGAAATAAGCTGCCACATAACATAAAACAGCAAACACATAGGGAATGCTTCGCTCGGAGCGTTCGTCAAGGCGCTTATCCTTGATTACCTTGAAATTGTGAAGTAATGCAATGAACACGATAGGTAAAATGCACGTGATACCGAACACCACTATCAACGCTCCCACCCTGTCACCTATCGGGTTAGCGTTCAGGAACGAGCACCACAGCACCAAAAACACGCCATAAGTGGGCATAAGCATCGGGCTGAGCAATGCCGAGAAGAAGTGGGAACCATAGGTAACCAACTTATCGATTGATTTTGAACTTTGTTTTGTTTCCATATCGGGTTCAGTGTTCATTACATCTCTTTTCTGAGACGGGCAACAGGTATCTTCAGCCGCTCACGATATTTGGCTATGGTGCGACGGGCTATGTGATAACCCCGTTCCTGCAAATCGGCACATAGTTTCTCGTCGCTCAAAGGGTGCCTCTTGTCCTCACCGTCGACCAGTTCCTTCAGCACCGAGCAAATCTCTCGTGCCGACACCTCTTCACCTGCCTCATGCATCAATCCCTCAGAGAAGAAGTGCTTCAGGCTAAATACGCCCCAAGGGGTGGTTACATACTTACCCGATGTAACACGTGATATTACTGATGTATCAAGACCGGTTATCTGAGCAATGTCGTTCAACACCATAGGTTTCAATTTCCGTTCGTCGCCCGTGAGCAAGAAGTCATGCTGACGCTCCATGATAGCCTCCATGGTAAGCGCCAGTTTTTCCTGCCGACGGCGAAGTACACTGATGAAGTCATTGGCGCGCTCATAGGCATCCTTTACGACAGCCACCTCACTTTTCTGCGTTGCTTTCTTGTCGGCACGCTGCATCATCTTTCTATAAATCGACGTGTAGCTCTCCGATATCTGAAGTTCTGGGATTTTATTAAGCAGCGTCATCAGCAACTGAGGATTCTCAGGATCTTCATCATCAATCTCTATTTGAAAATCGGGGGTTAGCTGCTGAGTGCGACGTTCAGAATCAGAACCAGAATAGGCGCTGCCAGGCTTCGGATTCACGCTTTTAATCACATCGATGGCCTTCTTCAACTGGTCGTCGGTTATATTCAGCGCCATGCATATCTTGTCATAGTGCTTGTGGCTGAACTCATTGAAGTAGTGCTCTACAATCGAGATAGCAAGCCGAACACTCCCATTGTCATCCATTCGTTGCAATTGCAACAAGATGCAGTCGCGAAGATCAGTCGCGCCAATGCCTGGCGGATCAAGCTCACGTACGATGGTGAGCACCTTTTTCACCTGGGCGGTTTCCACCTCCAAGTTTCCCGAGAAGGTGATGTCGTCGGCAATAGCTTGAGGACTGCGACGCAGATATCCACCTTCATCAAGGTTTCCTATAATATATTCAGCTATCAGTTCTTCTTCCTTGGTGATATCACGTTCGCGCACTTGACTCATCAAATAGTCGGTTATCGATTCCTCGGCAATAGCTGTCGGTTCATAATATTCATCATCTTGACTTCGATTATTGGCATGATACACTGGCATATCGTCGTCATCGCCATAGTCCTTTCGTTGCATTTCGTCGGGACTCTCACGATAGGTTTCGCCATCCTCAGTCTTCTCAAGGTTCTGTTCATCGGGTTCTGATTTCACCTCAAGCGCCGGATTCGTAGCAATTTCTTGCTCAATGTGATCACGAACCTCCTCCCCATTCATCTCAAGCAACGGCACAAGTTGCAGTTGCCCCGGCAATATGCGCAGACGTTGCTTTTGCTCTAACCTTTGTCGTGCATTATTCATAATGTCAATTCTTTATTCGTTAATGTAGTGTCTTTAACTTGATTCTGCACAGGGGTGATGTCATTCGGTGACGCCACCATCATCACCACCGCCACCATCACCTACTTGAGTGATTTCAAATGGATTCTGGATAGCGGCTTTCATGCACTCCTTGCCCAACTGAACTTCGCTTTCGGACATGCCTACCACAGGGCGGGCAAGTTGTGGGACGTTGTTGCTGTTCAGCCAATTCTCGGTGACCGGCAACACCACATCTTCAGCAGGTGCCTCCAAATCCAAGAAGTTAGCCAACGTCTGCGCCACGGTCAGTCCCTCGATTAGGCATGGCAATCCGTCTTGCATGTGGCGCCCATCAACGGTCAGATGGCCAAATGTACCCACCGAGTCAAGTTGTGTGTGACGAGCATTCTGTATGGCCGTACCCGCTGGAATCACAAATTTCACCAATGTCTCATCATGTACCCGGCGAGCACAATCGGCAATGCCAAGAAACATCGAGTCGCTCGTGTTATCTTCACCAAGCACCACATAGTCATCGGCAAACGAGGGTGTAAGCAACCAGCCTATGACCGCACCTGGCGCTTTCGCCTGAAGCGAGTCGATGAGGCTATCTAAATGAGGCTGATAATATGTATAAACGGCCGATTGATTACTCACTTGCTGCAGCAAGACAATATCCCACTGCTTACTGGCTAATACAGAGTCAACAGTTACCACATTCTGAGGTGAGACATGCCAAAATCCCACATCGTTGAAAGTGTAATATACTTCATAAGGTTCCTTATTCACCATGTGTTCAACATAATGAGTACGCACTGAAGCAGCCCCGTGGTTCAACATGCCAAAATACACATTGACCTCAGGCATCGATTCTTGCAGGATATAAGGCACATAGGAATAGGCATCGCACATGAAACTGTTGCCCAAAGCAAGAATGTTTAGGCCATCATCAATCAGATGGCGATAATCACCAGTCAGTATTTTGTTGATAATTGCTGTCACGTCGAGCACATTCACCGTTCCATCATTATCCATGTCGGCATTGAATGCATAGTAAGTACTTGACTCTTTGCCCAAAATATCATTAATCACTGCTGTAACATCTTGCACATCAATACGTCCGTCGCCATTTGCATCACCTCTCACGCGCCTTAGTTCAATGTCTACTTTCGTATCTTGACTCACAGTCACCTTGTTAGTGAACGCTGTTTTCTTTCCCGCATACATATAGTAATAGGCCAGCGTGCTATAGGGTATATCTACCTCTTCATGATCGGGTAACTGAATCGTCTTACCAGTGTTCACGTAGCGGCAAGCGCGCATACTGTCTTCATACCAGAATGTGACGCGAAACACCCTCAAGAGATAGGCCGACGATGGAATGGGATACTCATTGACTCCCAACTCCTGACGAAATGTGGTTCCACCAAAGAACTTATTGATCATATAAGTTGCCTCACCACTCATGCACTGCTCAGGCGTCATTTCCTCTCCATCAACCACAAACTGGGCGCAACTCATCACACCAACCGTGTCGGTCTCAATCACGTTTAATTCGCCTACAGATTGCTTGCCTTTTGGCAGATAAATGATAGAGTGATCGGGTATAGATGCAAAAGCCGAACTCTGGCGCACGGTATCGGGCAAGTCCAGCAAAGTGGCTTTGCGCATATCAAGGTACCGCATAGCCGTTATATCGGCAAGCGCACTATCGCCGATACTAATCAGTGAATCAGGTAGCGTAAGCGACTGCAATTGCGAGCAACCATAGAAAGCCTTGTCGCCTATCTGCTTAAGCTTTGACGGCAAGGTCACTTGTGCCAACGAAGAGCAATTCATGAAGGCTTCGCTGCCAATCTCCTGCAGGCGAGATGGGAAATAAATATAGCGCAGACTCTGGCACCCAGACAAAAAGCCTGGCGGAATTGCCTCCAACCATATTCCGCCTTGAAATTTCACCTGCTCCAGACTCTCACAGTTCATAATCAAGTCTGACGACAACGAGTCAATATCGCCCTGGAAAACAATCGATTTCAACTTCTCGCAATCCAGAAACACTTTCGAACTAAAGTTACTAATACCCGAAGAGAATGTCACCGAAGTGATAAGGCTACAATTGGCAAACGCCTTGTCAAAGACGCCTTTTACCTGAAACGTATCGCCCTTACACACTATGGTAGATGGCACTGTGAGTGCACCATTGGTCAACGTAGGGATGGCCGGTTCACGACTATCTCCCAACCATACAATCGGGACTTTTGATTTGATGACACTGAATATCGCATTTACCGAGTCGGTTCCATTTGTCCCCAAAGGAATTTTTGCTCGCAAATAATCTACCACCGTCACGGAGTTATCTCCCATTGCATGGTCATACATGGCCAATAGGCATAACAGTAGAAGCAACTTATGTTTAAAGAGTTTCATAACCATGAATTATTATCTGTTTTCATTTCGTTTCTTTTCATTGAGCCATTCCAAGAACCCCGAGCAATCAGTAATTTCATAAGGGCTCCTGATGGCCATCTTAGCACAATACTTGGCAAGCTCTCGATTGGTGGGGGTCATGCCTACCGCTGAACCATTCTCCTGTGGTGTATGATTCTCCATGATCCATGAATCGGTCACATTCAAAAAGTCATCGTCAATCAACGATTGTACACCCAACTTGTCGAGAAGCACTTGGGTTACAGTATAAGCCTCAATCAAGCATGGGATACCGTCTTGCAGATGCCGGCCCTCATAGCTGAGATGGCCAAAGTCGCCAAGTTGGTCGAGCGATGTGGTGCGAGCGTTCTGGATAGCAGTGCCGCAAGGTATCATGAAATCTATGCCTGTTTGCGTCATCACGCTGTCGGTGCAGGCCGCTATATCTCTAAACATTTCATCGCTGGACGACTCTTCTAGAAGTTCCTGCCCATCAGGATAAGCAGGTATCAGCATCCAGCCAATCGTGACAGGTGTTGTCATCTTTTCCTTCAAACTTACAATAATGCTGTCGAGATAAGGCTGATATAACGCGTAGTCACGCGATTCGGTACTACCTTGCTGCAACATCACAATGTCCCATGTCTCATTCTCAAGAGCCTGGTCAATTGTAATGGACGAGTAATTGTGCCAAATACCCTTATTTTTAAACTTATAATACAAGGGGTATCTACCACAAGAATCAAAATGCTCTTCATAATGATTCTGCAAAGTTGCAGAACCCCTGGTAAGCAGTCCTAATGTGAGTTTCACCTTTGGAGCAATGTTTTGCATGATGTAGGGAACATAAGCGAAGGCATCGCAGGTGTAGCTATTGCCAATGCATAGTACTTTGAGAGTTTTAGTGTCTGATGAGCCATCATTACCACCATACAATATTGTGTTAATGATCATCGTGACATCCAACACATTTATTTCTCCGTCGTTGTTTATATCGGCGTTTTCAAAAATGAACACATCTGGCACAATGCCCAGGATATAATTGATTGTAGCGGTGACGTCTTGCACATTAACCACTCCGTCATAGTTAGCATCGCCGGGTGCATAGGCAAGTGTCACATTTATGTCTAAATCGGTATATACTGCAGTGGAGTCAGTGAATTCATGATTTTCGCCATCTTCATCGACATATGTGAACACTTTTACTCCAGCAACATAGCCCAACTCACTTGAGTTAGGAAGACTCGTAGTTTTCCCGTAGTTCACATATTTGGTTAAACATAATTGTCCGTTCACACTGAACTGGAGGCTGAATACTGGCATTGGGCGTTCTTCATAGGGCAGAGGGAAATTGTCATGACGCTGTTCACCAATCATTTGTCCAAAGATATCGCTCCCATAATACTGGTTCAGCAAGTGGGTCGCTGCGCCTTGGCGACAACTATTAAGGTCTAGATTCACGCCATTTACATTCAGCCCTTTACTATAGGTAACCATATTAGCAACTGTGTTAATCATATTAATTCCCAACGAGTCGCAACCCTTTGGCAAATAAACGAGTACACGTAGTGGCAAACCGCCCATCATCCCTTCGTCTCGGCTCACGCTCAGCGGTGATAGTTGACGCGACCGACGTAAATCCACATAATATAGATTAGTGTCTCCTTCCAACACGTTGTCACCCATTACTCTCAAAGAGTCGTTGGTAGCGAAGGTTCGCAAACCAGTACAACGCTGAAATGCGCGAGATCCTATTGATGTTAGTCCATCGGGCAGAACCACCGAATCCAGCTTGTTGCAATCTTGAAAAGCGCCATCACCCAACTGGTTCAAATTCACATTAAACTGAATATTCGCCAATTGCGAACAACCCGAGAAGGCCGAGTCACCCACCTCCAGCAGGCTGTCGGGGAATGCCACAAAAGTAATTGACTCGCATCCAGCAAAGGCTTCAGTCCCTAACTGCCATAGGCTATCGGGGAATACTACTGTGGATAATGTGCGGCAATCTTTGAAACTTGAATGCCCTATCACCTGCAGACTATCGTTCAAAGTCACTGAACTCAAATTTGCACACTGAGCAAACACCGAATCGGCTAGCGAGGTCAACAGTGGAGGTAACTGCACTTCAGCAAGCGCATCACAACCTTGGAAGGCACTGGCACCTATTTGGAGCAAACTATCGGGGAACGATAATGCTGATAATGTGCGGCAATCTTTGAAACTTGAATGCCCTATCAACTGCAGACTATCGTCCAAAGTCACTGAACTCAGATTTGAACACTGAGCAAACACCGAATCGGCTAGCGAGGTCAACAATGGAGGCAGCTGCACCTCAGCAAGCGCATCACAACCTTGGAAGGCACTGACACCTATTTGGCGCAAGCTATCGGGGAACGATAATGCTGATAATGTGCGGCAATCTTTGAAACTTGAATGCCCTATAACCTGCAGACTGTCGTTCAAAGTCACGGAACTCAGATTTGTACACTGAGCAAACACTGAATCGGCAAGCAAGGTCAACAGTGGAGGCAACTGCACTTCAGCAAGCGCATCACAACCTTGGAAAGCACTGGCACCTATTTGGCGCAAGCCATCGGGGAACGCCATTGAATCGAGTGAATGGCACTGGTAGAAAGAATGCGACCCTATACTCACAAGACTGTCGCAAAATTCCACTTGACTTAACGAGTCACACGAAGCGAAAACAGAGTCGCTCAACACTTCAAGCAGTGAAGCAAACTCTGCTTCTCTAATACCACTGCCAGCAAAAGCACCTTTGCCCACACTGTGCAACAAGCTGCTATCTTTATTTACAACGATGCGCATTAGCGACGTGTCGGCATAAAAAGCATAATCGCCCACATACTCAACAATATCAGGCAAATCCAGCATCGTAATGCCTGTACACCCTCTAAAAGCATTTGCCCCAATACCTGTAACGGCATAGGGCACACTGTCAAGAATCACCGTGTCGGGTATTATCACCCAACCTATAACAGCAGGGTCAATGGCAGCCACGGTGTCATTGCCCACCTGAGCATAGTGCAACTTAGCGTCGGTAACTTTGAAGGTGGCTGGTATTTTAAACGTACCGCTGTCAGGAATATATAACAGTAGCGAGTCGTTCAGAATATCACTAACTGGCGAGATAATTGTGTCTATCGTGTCGGGTTTGATGCTATCGGTCGTGTCGGGAGGAATGACTATCGTATCACCATTATGAGTGGTATCGGTAGTATCGCCGCGAGGAGCAGAGCCTGCCACATATCCGGTTGCATGCGAGAACAGACCCACTCCACCCATCAGCAGGCACATCATCACTGCAAGGAGCCATCTCATCCCATTATGTTGTGGTTTTTGCATGAGCAATCTAAATTATATATCCATCAAAATCTATTAACCAACAAAGTTACAATATTATCTTGAGTAAATGAAACAAAATCTCATTTTTTACAACTTTCTCGGTTTTATCATTTTTTTTATGTAAGTTTGTAAGATATTTCAGATACTACAAGAATATACGATTCGCAAAACCATTAATAACCACTAATAGATTATGAGAAAAAAACTTTTAGGTTGCGCTTTCGCAGCGCTTTTAGCTACCACGGCATGGGCTGAGACACCTCTGTGGCTACGCTATGTTCAAATCTCGCCCAGCGGCAACGAAATCGTGTTTAACTACAAAGGCGACATCTACAAGGTGCCTGCAGCTGGCGGTCAAGCCGTGCAGCTCACCACGCAACCCTCACATGAGACCAATGCCGTGTGGTCGGCCGATGGCAAGTACATCGCTTTTGCCAGCGACCGCAAGGGCAACTTTGACATCTTTGTGATGCCCGCCAATGGCGGCACACCCAAGCAGCTCACCTTCAACTCTGCCCGTGAATTGCCTTGGGCCTTCTCTCCCGATGGCAAATACGTTTATTTCTCGGCATCGATTCAGGACCCCGCTTCGAGCGCACTCTTCCCCTCGGGCGGTTTGACCGAACTCTACAAAGTGCCCGTGCAGGGCGGACGCACCACACGCGTGCTGGCCACACCGGCCGAGATGGTGCACTTTGCCCCAGGTGGCAAGTTCTTCCTGTATCAAGATGCCAAGGGCAACGAGAATGCATGGCGCAAACATCATACTTCGTCGGTAACCCGCGATGTGTGGCGCTACGACATCGCCACCGGCAAGCACACCAACCTCACCAACCGTGCCGGTGAAGACCGCAACCCCGTGCTCAGCGCCGACGGAAAGACCGCCTATATCTTGAGCGAGCGCAATGGTGGTTCGTTCAACGTATGGCAATTCCCCATCGACAACCCTGCCCAGGCCAAGCAGGTAACCACCTTCAAGGGCAATCCGGTACGCTTCCTCTCGATTGCTGGCAACGGCACCCTGTGCTTTGCCTACGATGGCGAGATTTACACGCTTGCTCAAGGCGGAAAGCCTAAAAAGGTGAATATTAACCTCATTCATGATGACTCTGACCAAATCTCGAAGCTCAATCTCTCGCGCGGCGCTACCAGTGCTACCGTCTCGCCCGACGGCAAGCAGGTGGCTTTCATTGCCCGCGGCGATGTGTTTGTGACCTCGGTCGAATACAACACCACTAAACAGATTTCTAACACTCCACAAATGGAGAGAGGCTTAAGCTGGGGCAAAGACAACCGCAGTCTCTACTATGCCAGCGAGCGCAACGGCAACTGGCAACTTGTGAAAGCCAGCATCGAGCGCAAGGAAGACCTCAACTTCCCCAATGCTACCATTGTCAAGGAAGAGATTCTGTTGCCCTCCACTACCGTAGAACGTGCCTACCCCGATGTGTCGCCCGACGGTAAGGAACTCGCCTTCATTGAAGACCGCTTCAAACTTAAGGTAATGGACCTCAAGAGCAAGGATGTGCGTCAAGTGACCGACGGCAGCACCTGGTATGAGACCAACGGCGGTTTCGGCTACAGCTGGTCGCCCGACGGCAAGTGGTTTGCCCTCGAGTTCATTGGCAACACCCGTGACCCGTATTCCGACATAGGTATCGTGAGTTCCAAGGGTGGCAAGATCACCAATATCACCGGCAGCGCCTACATCAGCGAGTCGCCCAAGTGGGTGCTCGACGGCAATGCCATCATGTTCACCAGCAACCGCTACGGCATGCGCAGCCATGCATCGTGGGGCTCGCTGAACGATGTGATACTCGCCTTTGTCAACCAAGAGGCCTATGACAAGTATCAGCTCAACAAGGAGGACTACGAACTGCTCCAAGAACTTGAAAAAGAGCAGAAGAAAGAAGAAGACAAGAAAAAAGAGGCTGACAAGAAAGATGCCAAGAAAGACGATAAGAAAGATGCCAAAAAGGACGACAAGCCCAAGGACATTGTCATGGAACTCGACGGCATCGAGGATCGCATTGTGCGCGTCACGCCCAACTCCAGCGACATTGCATCGGCCATGATCAGCAAGGACGGCAGCAACCTCTACTATCTCTCGGCATTCGAGAAAGGCTATGACCTGTGGAAACTCGACTTGCGCAAGCACAGCACCCAGCTCATCAACAAGATGGACTCGCGCTGGGCCAACATCGAGATGGATAAGGAAGGCAAGAACATGTTCATCTTGGGAAGCAACACCATGAAGAAGCTCACGGTGGCTGGTGACAAGCTCTCGAACATCACCTTCAGCGCCGAGATGAATCTGGACCGCATCGCCGAGCGTGAGGCCATGTTCAACCATGTGCACAAGCAAATTAAGAAACGCTTCTACAACCTTAACTATCATGACA
>JAEEVB010000296.1 GCA_016287065.1 Muribaculaceae bacterium | reverse complement strand
CACCACTGCCAGCAAATGCGCCAACGCCCACACACGCCATCGACTCAGGGAAGATGAAATAGCCCGGTTTTGATCGCGAGCCCGTGAACTGCGCACAGTTATAGAAAGCGCTGTCGCCCACATTCAGCAGATTCATGCTTAAATCATGGGCCACAAGATGGCCACAGTTATAGAATGCGCTACGGCCCACAAAGGTGACCCTGTCCAGGTCGCGGACTTCAGTCAGACTCTGGCACTGGCCAAAGGTGCCGTCGCCAATGTGCGGCACCCGACACGCACTCAAGTCCACCTCCTCAAGTGCATAGCAGTTGTAGAAAGCGCTGTCGCCCACTTCGGCCACCGTAGCAGGAACGAAAATCGAGTGCAGGCGCTCGCAATAGGCCAACGCACTGGCACCTATCTGCACAAGTTGCGGCGGCAGGGTTATCGACTTCATCGCCTTGTTGCCTGCCAACTGCCGAGAGGTTATTTCGGTAATCGCTGTGAAATACTGCAGTTCGTCGAACGAGGTGATGGCCTCGCCGTCGTACAATCCTCCGGCAAATCCACCATCTCCGAAGCAAACGCCCAAACTGGTAACGGCTGCCGCCTCGCCATAGGTGATTTTGCCATCGTCGTTGGTGTCGAAACCGCTCTTCACGCACAACGCCCGCACGGTATCGCACTCAAAGTGGATTTCGCGCGCCTCGTGCGACTTGATGTTGCGGAAATTCTTCCATCCAGCCACCAGTTTGTAGGCATTGAGCGAAGATTCAGGGAAAAATGCCTGCGCACTCGAGTAGGCGACCATGCTGAACGAGTTGGCCAAAGCCGATGGGGGCACCGTGGCAAGGCAAGTCATAGTGCGCAATGGCGATGAGGCAAAAGCCTCGCTGCCCAGCGATGTCAGGCCTGTGCCTATTTTCAGTTGAACAAGGTTATAGCATCCATAGAAAGCCCGACTGCTTATGGTGGTGACGCTGTTGGGCAGGTCAATCGAGAGCATGGCACAACCCTCAAAGGCACCGCTCATAATCTCCTGCAGGCCCTCGTTCAAGGTCACTGTTTCGAGATGCGAGCAACGCTCAAACGCATTTGCCATGATTCGCCGCACCGACGACGGAATCCTCACTTGCGTGAGTCCCGTACAGCCCGAGAAGGCCTGCGCGCCTATCATCTGCACACTCGACGGGATATCGATGCCCGTGACGCCGTCACAACCGGCAAAAGCCGTGGGCCCAATCTCATTCACGACATAGGTCCTGTCGTCGTGCACCACCTTTTTGGGTATCACCACATGGCCACTATAGCAATCGAGATCGTTCTCGCCAGTCACGCTCACGCAACCCGGCGAAGTCACTATATAATATATATCACCCACCTTGAAACACTGAGCGCTGGCAGCCATCGCCACCAACGACAACACGAGGGCAATAATATACTTTCTCATATTAATATATGTTTTATCCGATTGCATGGCTTGTCACAAATCATGTGCAATGATGCATAGCAATGCAAATGTACGAAAAAAAACACTTGCTTGTACGCTCTATTTGTTAATGTATATTAACAACTGAATTACCGAACCAATCAGCCACGCAATGTGACGGCAATGATTATTTGTTCACATAAAATTATTTCATTATCTTTGTAATCATATTCAAAGAAACTGCTATTTTTTCTTGCCCTATGAAAGAAAACATCATCAAAATCTACGAAAAGAGTTTTCAAGACAATTGGGAACTGCCAGCATTAAGCGACTATAACACCAAGTTCACACTCACTTATGGCGCTTTTGCTACCGAAATCGCCAAAATACATCTATTATATAAGAACTTCGGCATTGAGCGAGGCGACCACATTGCCTTGATTGGCAAGAACACGCCCTCGTGGGTCACCGTTTTCATGGCCACCATCACCTATGGTGCCGTGATTGTGCCCATTTTGCAGGAGTTCAACCCCAACGATGTGCAGCACATCATCAACCACTCCGAGGCCAAGTTGCTCTTTGTGAGCAAATCGATCTGGGATTCCATCGACTTCGACCAGTTGCTCATCGTGCGCGGCGTGGTGTCGCTCGACAACAACGCAATGCTTGCCCAGAAAGAGGACGAAGACCTCGACGGCGCACTCCTGAGAGCCAAGGAAGAGTTCGACAGGACCTATCCCTGCGAATTCACCGCTTTGAATGTACGCTATCCCGAGATCTCTAACGAGGAAGTGATGGTCATCAACTACACCTCGGGCACAACGGGCTTCAGCAAGGGCGTGATGCTCACGGGCAACAACCTGTGTGGCAATGT
>JAEEVB010000059.1 GCA_016287065.1 Muribaculaceae bacterium | reverse complement strand
AGAAGACCTATCCGCAGTATAGCATCGCCAAGACCAAGTTGGAACTCAAGCCCGAAATGGATGTTGACGCCATTCTTGAGGCCGTGAAGCAGCACTATGCCGGCGAGAATCTCACCACCATCGATGGCGTGAAGATTGACTTTGCCGATGGATGGGTGCACCTGCGCAAAAGCAACACCGAGCCCATCATTCGCATCTATAGCGAGGCACACACCATGGCCGAGGCCGAGGCACTGGGCGAGGCCGTGAAGCAGATTGTGCTCAAGCTCGCGTGACACGTTTGCGGTTTGCTTGACTGAAGTTTTTTTTAATTCAACTATAAAGACATGAAAAAAATCAATTTATGGCTTGTTGCTGCATTCATCATTTGCGGCATAGCCACCTCGTGCAAGAACGAGAGCGCAAAGACCGAAGCTTCAGCATCGGCCTCGGCCTCGGTGAGCGAAGAGGTGACCGATACCTATCTCGCTGCCATCGAGCGTTATATGACCGACAGCATCGGGGCCCAATACTCGCAGGGCGACGTGTGCATCCCCTTCTATCGTGTAGTGGAAGCCGACGAGACCGACAAGAACGACATCAAGGTGTGGGGCGACTTCTGGCTCGACAATTATAAGCTGGCAGGCGACACGCTCAAGAGCGTTTCGGGCGGTAGCCACCCTGGTATGTTCCATGTAAAGGTGGGCGACAACGGCAAATTTGAGGTGACCGGCTTCGATGCCGTGGGCGATGGTTCAGACTTTACCCCCAGCGCCAAGCGCATATTTGGCGACAAATACGAGGCATTCCAACGCATTAACAGCGACGATAAGGGTCGCCAGCAGGTGCGGGTCACAGCGGTGGCCAACTATGTGAAGGCCCATGACCTGAAAGCCACTGTGCTGCAGGACCATGGCTGGCCAGCAGTGGCGCTGCCTCAAGAATAATGAAAAGAAAAGACAGCAATTTGCAATTCGACTTATGACGATGAAACTGAAGATAATGGCAGCGGCGGCATGTTTTGCGGTCGCTGCTTTTGCAACCATGGCTCAGACCCGAGTAGTTGCGCATCGTGGCTACTGGGATGCGCCGGGTGCGTCGCAAAACTCCATTCGCAGCCTCATCAAGGCCGACTCAATAGGATGCTGGGGCTCGGAGTTTGACGTGTGGATGAGTGTGGATGGCTCCCTCTTCGTGAACCATGACGCCACCATCAACGGGGTAGAAATCCAGTCATCACGTGCCCGTGATATCAAGCAGCAGCGCCTGAGCAACGGCGAGTTCATTCCCACCCTCAAGCAGTATTTGCAAGCGGGTTCAAAACTGAAAACCCAGTTAGTGTTGGAACTCAAGGAACACCGCGATGTGCACCACGAGGCGAAGGCAGTGAGGAAAATCCTGAAAATGGTGCGTAAGATGGGACTCGAGAGCCGCATGACCTACATCACGTTCTCATTGCCTGCACTCATCGAGTTCATCAAGTGGGCACCTGCCGGCACCGAGGTCTACTACCTCGACGGCGACCTCTCACCCGCTAAACTCAAGCATTTGGGAGCTGCGGGGCTCGATTACAGTCTGCGAACCATGAAGCAGCATTTTGCCTGGTTTGAAGATGCCAAGCGTGCTGGTGTGAAGGTAAATGTGTGGACCGTAAACGACGAGGCCGACATGCAGTGGTGCATCGAGAATGGTGCCGACTTCATCACCACCAATGCACCCGAGCGCCTGCAGCATCTGCTTGACAACTCGAAATAATTATTTGACTGAAAACCTCTCCCTTACTTTGGGTTGTAGGTTATCCAATAAAATAATCCCGATTCGGTAAAACTGAATCGGGATTATTGTTATTAGGGAAAAGCGTTTTTTACTCTTTATCCCAATTTAGGGTTAACTCTAATGGATGCCGAGAATGATGTTGATGATGAGGGTGACATCCATCACATTAATGCTATCATCACCATTCACATTGGCATTGTCGTAGATGAAGGGACTTGGATTCTTGCTCAGGATGTAGTTGATCACTGTGGTTACATCATTCACATCCACCTTGCCGTCGTTGTTAGCGTCGCCCGGCATGCCTTTATAGGTGAAATAGCCAGTTACAGGATTGGCCATTGCACCATCGACCTGCTCTTGGTTATAGGGCACAGCACCCACCAGATTGGTAGAATTAAAGAACATGAGCTCGGTGTTTGCATTGGTCAAATCCCAAGAGCTATCGCAATAGATGGTGGTCAAATTATCGCACCAGCCAAACATCCTCTCAGCGTTTTCAACCTTGCTCACATCGAAGTTCCTTAAATCAATCGAAACCAGATTGTCGCAACCCTGGAACATAGAGTTCATAATCGTTCAGTGTTACCGACTCTGCGCCGGGAGCCTTGCTGGTGCCTTTGTCGTTCGACATGGCCACAGCATTGGTCAGGTCAACAATCACCACCACATCGCCAGTCGCCAAACTGGTGGGGGCGGTTTTTTTCCATTTGGTGTAGACAGTCTCTTCTGCCTGCACGCAGTGTACTCCTACTATGAACATGCATAGCAGAAGCAGGAATTTGAATAAAAAAGTTCTCTTCATTTTGTGATTATTTTAAAAAATAAGAATTATATGTTTTAATGAGTAACTAGAGATTGTGTGTTAATTAATTTCTTGCATAAAACTTACTTGTCAAAGTCTATTTAGCTTATAGAATCTGCAAATTTATTTTTAGTTTATTCGGCAAAAAAATACAAAACTTTAGAACTATTAGAAATGAAAATGACAAATATTCAGGAAATTTTGACTAAAAAATCCATTCACTCGGCCATCCTGCTTTCCTGATGGTTCAAAAAGCGTTGCACGAGCGTTAAAATCCAAATCTGCATCGTTTGATTTCGAGCGCGTGTTTTTTGCATTAAAGTTAGAAGTTATTAAATTAAATATTATTATATTTGCAGTTTATTTAATATTGATACTATGGAACTAGATTATAAACGCCCGCTAGCGGGCATGACGCTTGAGGAACTGCAGCGCACAGTGCTGGGACTGGGCATGTCTAAATTTGTAGCCAAGCAGCTTGCCGACTGGATTTATAACAAGCGAGTGACCACCTTCGACGAGATGGTCAACATCTCAAAGGCCAACCGCGAAAAGCTTGCCGCACAATATGCGGTGGGATTAAGCGCACCTGTCGATGCCCAGACGAGCGAAGATGGCACAGTGAAATACCTCTTCGACGTCGATGAAGGCAAAAAAATCGAGACAGTGATGATACCCGAGGACGACCGCATGACGCTATGCATCTCGTCACAGAAGGGGTGCCGCATGAACTGCTACTTCTGCATGACGGGCCGTCAGGGCTATCATGGCAACCTCACCGCATGCCAGATTATCAATCAGGTGCTGAGTGTGCCCGAGGCCGCCGACATTACCAATGTGGTGTTTATGGGTATGGGTGAGCCGCTTGACAACATCGAGGAGGTGATGAAGGTGATCGAGATCATGACCGCCCCGTGGGGCTTTGCCTGGAGTCCGAAGCGCATCACGGTGTCGACCGTGGGCGTGAAGCCCGCTTTGCAGCAACTGGTCGAGTCGACCCAGGTGCATATCGCCGTGAGCGTGCATAATGCCGTGCATGAGGAGCGCCTGTCGATGATGCCGCTCGAGAAGATTTATCCCATCAAGGAGGTGCTACAGATGCTTAGCGACTACGACTTCGCGCACCAGCGCCGCCTCTCAATCGAGTATATCATGTGGCAGTGGTTCAACGACGACATTAAGCATGCCGAGGCCCTGCGCGGAATCATTCCCAACGAACATGTGCGCGTGAACCTTATTCGTTATCACATGATACCCGACATCGCCAAGTTGCGCACCAGCAGCGACGAGCGCATGACACAGTTCCGTGACTACCTGAACAGCCGTGGCATTACCTGCACCATTCGCCGTAGCCGAGGCGAGGACATCAGTGCCGCCTGCGGTATGCTTGCCGGCAAGGTGAAAGGCACTCAAGCCGCAAAACCTCAACCGACCCGAACCAAACGATAAATTCCGTGAAAAACGCTTAACAACTAACGAACTATGAAAAAGTATTTCATCTGCACCATAGTGGTCCTCGTTGCCTTCCCGGCAATGCTTTGGGCCAAGGTTATGCCCGACGGCTACTACAATGCAGCGCAGAACAAGACTGGTCAGGCCTTGCTCACGGCGCTGTACAACATCATTAAGTCGCACACCAAACTTAGTTATGGCGATGTGCTCTCATTTATGCAAACGAAAGACTTGGATGAGAATAACCACATCATTGACATGTACTCCACAGCCGTTTACGGGCCTGACGACAACGGCTCGAGTGCATCTAATGTGGGTGAAGGCTGGAACCGCGAACACTCGCTGCCCAAAAGTTGGTTCGGTGGATCTTCAAGTCATCCAGGCTACACCGACCTGTTCCACCTCTATCCCACCGACATTCGTGTGAACGGCCAGCGGAGCAGTTTCCCCTTTGGCGTGTGTGCCAATGGCACGCGCCTGTCTAACGGCGGCATTGTGGCAAAAGGCAAATTGGGTGCTAGCACCTACAGCGGCTACAGCGGCACTGTGTTTGAACCCGACGATGAGTACAAGGGCGACTTTGCGCGCTCTTACTTCTACATGGCCACTTGTTATAACGATGAGATAGCCAAATGGACACAAGGCAATTTAGGAGGCACCAGCTATCCTGTGTTCTCCACCTGGACGCTGCAGATGCTGCTCGAGTGGCACCGCCTTGACCCCGTGAGCCAGAAGGAGATAACCCGCAACAACAACATCCACGACAAGCAGGGTAATCGCAACCCCTATATCGACTACCCCGAACTCGTGGAATATGTGTGGGGCAATATGGTGGGAACTAACTGGACCCCTGGCGGCTCAGTCAACCCCAACAATCCTGAACTCACCTTGCCCGTCGATGGCTCTACCTTTGATATGGGCGCTACCACCCCCGGCAACGAACTCACTGCCAGCATTGATGTTGAGGGCCTCGACCTGTTGCAAGACCTCAATGTGACTGTCACTGGCGATGGCTTTGCCGTCAGTCCGTCGACCATTAGCGCCGCCGATGCCATCAGCGGCAGTGAGGTCTATGTCACTTTCAGCGGCACCACTCCCGGCAACTATACCGGCACGCTCACCGTGGCCAGCAACGAGGTAAGCGCTACCGTTATACTCAATGCAGTCGTGAGCGGGACTCTCATCGATGCCCCCGTTGCCACTGATGCCACTAATATTACCGCCACCTCGTTCCAAGCTAACTGGGAAGGGGTGACTAACGCACAGACCTACACCCTCTATGTCACCAAGAAAGACGTTGTGCCACCCGCACCCACCTTCACCCTGCTGCTTGACGAGGATATGACTGGTGGTTCCACCACCTGGACGACAGGCGGCAAGACCTATAAAGATGACGGTTATTTCCGTTTGGGCACTGGCAGCGGCACCGGGTCAGTGACAAGTCCGCTCGTGGATCTCACAACAAGCAATGGAATCACCACAGTGAAGGTAACGGCACGTTACTACGGCAACGACAGCGGTACGCAGATGAAGGTGAGTGTGCTCGACGGCAGCGAGGCCGAACTCGACAGCGAGACCTTTACACTCACTGCCACCGATGCTGTTTATACCGCTGTGCTCACAGGAGCGGCAAGCACCTCCAATTGCATCAAGATTGAAAATCTCGTAAGCGGTAAACGCGTGCTGCTCAAGAATGTCAAGGTTTATGCCGGCGACGCTTCTGCTGATAACGCTCCAATTGAAAGTGGTGATGAGGACACCCGCACCATCACCGACATTGTTGGCACCAGTTACACTGTCGCTAACCTTACCGAGAACGCTACTTACGAATACAAGGTGAAGGCCTTTGGCTCCAGTGCGCAGAGTGACTGGTCTAACATCGTGGAAGTGACGCTTGCCCCCGGACAAACGTTCCAGAGAGGCGACATCAACCGTGATGGCAAGGTGAACGTCTCTGATGTAACCACCCTTATTAATATGATTTTGGGCACTATTCCTGTCGACGAGCAACTTGCCGATTTAAATGAAGATACCAAGGTGAACGTGACAGATCTTACCTTCTTGGTCAACATCATTCTGGGTGTAATCTAGAAAATTATAACAAACACATAATAACTGATTAACTTATGAAGAAATATTTCATCAGTACAATAATAGCCCTCATTGCCTTCCCGGCAATGCTCTTGGCATCAGTGCCCACCGGCTACTACAACACAGCTCAGAACAAGACGGGCGAAGCACTGCTCACAGCGCTTTATAACATTATCAAGAATCACACCAAACTCAGCTATAATAAAGTGCTCTCGTTTATGCAGGCTAAAGACCTGGATGAGAACAACCACATCATTGATATGTACTCAAATGCTGTGTATGGGCCTAACGATAATGCTTCAGGAGCCAACAATGTGGGGCAAGGCTGGAACCGCGAACACTCGCTACCCAACAGTTGGTTTGGAGGCAGTAGCAGCCATACAGCCTACACCGACCTGTTTCACTTATATCCCACCGACATTTATGTGAATAACCAGCGCGGCAATCTTCCCTTTGGAGAATGTGCCAATGGCGTGCGCCTGTCGAACGGCAATATCGTGGCGAAAGGTCGCAAGGGTGCAAGCACACGCAGTGGCTATACCGACGATGTGTTTGAACCCGACGACGAGTACAAAGGCGACTTTGCACGCTCTTACTTCTATATGGCCACTTGCTATAATGACGAGATCGCCGGTTGGACACAAGGTAATTTAGGAGGCACAAGTTATCCCGTGTTCACCGACTGGACTTTGCAGATGCTGCTCGAGTGGCACCGCCTCGACCCTGTGAGTCAAAAGGAGATAGCCCGTAATGAAGCCATCTATAGCAGTGACTATCAGGGCAACCGCAATCCCTATATCGACTATCCCGAGCTTGTTGAATATGTGTGGGGTGACAAGGTGGGAACTAATTGGACCCCTGGCGGCTCATCGACCACCAATCCGGCACTCACGCTTCCCGTCAATGGCTCAACCGTCAACGTGGGCAGCACTACTGTTGGCAACAACCTCTCGGCCACAGTGGCAGTGAAGGGCGTCGACCTGTCGCAAGTGCTCAATGTGAGTGTGAGCGGCACCGGTTTCTCCGTTTATCCCAGCACCATTACTGCTGTCAATGCTTCGAACGGCACCAACATCTATGTCACCTTCCGTCCCACTGCCGAGGGCACCTTTACCGGCACCCTCACCATCGCCAGCAGCGAGGTGAGCGCCACCGTTACCCTCACAGCCACGGTGAATGCCTCCAGCATCAATGCACCTGTTGCAACCGATGCCACCGACATCACTTCCACTTCGTTTACCGCTAACTGGAACGCAGTGTCGGGTGCGCAGACCTATACTCTCTATGTCAACAAGAAAGGTTATGTGCCACCCACACCCTCAGCCACCCTGCTGCTTGACGAGGACATGAGCAGCGGTACCACCACTTGGACTGCGGGTGGCAGTACTTATCCAGAGGACGGCTATCTCCGCTTGGGCACAGGTAGCGGCAATGGGTCGGTGACAAGTCCACTTGTCAATCTCACTACAAGCAACGGCGTAACCACTGTGAAAGTCACGGCTCGTTACTACGGCAGCGACACTGGCACGCAGATGAAGGTGAGTGTCATCGATGGTAATGAAAATGAACTCGACAGCAAGACATTCACCTTGACAGCCACCGATGCTGTTTACACGGCTGTGCTCACAGGCGCAGCCAGCGCAACCAATCGCATTAAGATTGAAAGCCTGGTGTCAAAAAAGCGTGTATTGCTCAAGCATGTTCAGGTCTATGCCGGCGACGCATCGGGTGTCAAGGCAGTGAGCGAGAGTGGCGACGAGAACACCCGCACCATTACGGGCATCACGGACACCTGCTACACGGTTGAGAATCTCACCGAAAATGCTACCTACGAGTACAAGGTGAAGGCCATTGGTGCCAGTGCCGAAAGTGACTGGTCAAACATCGTGGAAGTGACGCTTACTGCTGAACAAACGTTCCAGAGAGGTGATGTCAACCGCGATGGCAAGGTGAATGTGAACGATGTCACCACCCTTATCAACATGATTTTGGGCATCATTCCTGTCGATATGCCACTCGCCGATGTAAATGAAGACACCAAGGTGAACGTGAACGATGTCACCTTCTTGATTAACATTATTTTAGGTATAATTTAAACAAGAGATATGAAAAAAGACGTTTTGTATATAGTAGTTCCCTGTTACAATGAGCAGGAAGTGCTGCCTATCACCACCGAGCGGTTACGCGAGCAACTCAAGACCATGATTGATGCCCAGCTGGTGGGCGAGGAGAGCCGTATACTCTACGTCAACGATGGCTCCATCGACTCTACCTGGCAAATCATTGAGGAGCATGCCCGTGAGCACAAGGATGTGTGTGGCGTGAAACTTGCCGGTAATGTGGGACACCAGAATGCCCTTATGGCTGGCCTTGAAGCAGCCTGCGAGCGCGCCGATATCATCATCAGCATCGATGCCGACTTGCAAGACGATGTGAAGGTAATGACCGAGATGGTCGAGAAGTACCATCAAGGATGCGACATTGTGTATGGCGTGCGGCGCGAGCGCAAGACCGACACCTGGTTCAAGCGCAACTCGGCGCTGGCTTTCTACAAACTCATGCGGCGCCTGGGCGTGAAAAGTATCTACAATCATGCCGATTACCGCCTCATGAGTCGCCGTGCCGTGCAGCAGCTCATGAATTACCGCGAACGCAACCTGTTCTTGCGGGGCATTGTGCCGCTGGTGGGCTATCGCACCGACTCGGTCTATTATGACCGCACCGAGCGCATGGCTGGCGAAAGCAAGTATCCGCTGAGCAAGATGCTGAACTTCGCCGTGAACGGCATCACCTCGTTCAGTATCAAGCCTGTGCGCATGGTGCTCACGCTGGGCATCCTGTTCACTCTCATTGCCCTTGGTATTCTCATCTATGTGCTCATTGCCTACTTTAGCGGACGCACCGTGAGCGGTTGGGCTTCGCTCATCCTCTCGCTGTGGTTCATTGGTGGCTGTGTGCTCATTGGACTGGGCATCGTGGGTGAATACATTGGCAAGATATATATTGAAGTCAAGGACCGTCCGCGTTACAACGTGGAGAAGGAAATTATGCAGTAAACGCGTGCCATGACAGCTGCCGATACCGTCCTCGATAAGATAAAAGTGTTGGGACTGATAGTGATTGCGGTTGTAGCCGCCTTGCTGCTGGTCTCGCCCGACAGCTATATGCACGACCTCTTTAACCGTGTCGACTCGGCTTGGTTCTACCTGTGTGGCAAGGCGTGGGCCAATGGCATGACTCCTTATGTAGACTTCACCGACTCCAAAGGCCCCCTGTTGTGGCTCATTTACGGCTTTGGTTACCTGCTGAGTCCACGTGACTATACCGGTGTGTTCTGGCTTACCTGCCTGAACTACGTCATTACCTTATGGCTCATTTACCGCACGGCACACATCTTGTTGGGCAGCAGGCGCTGGGCGCTCATCTGTGCCCTGCTCATGCTCATGGCCTACTTTTACCCCTACATTCACGAAGAAATCAAGACCGAGGATTTTGCCCAGCCTCTCATTGCTTATTGTCTTTATGGCTGCGCGCGGCTTGTCTATGACACTACCTTGTCGCGCCGTCGCATCGCCCTGATACTGGCTGGCATTGGGGCCACAATAGGTTGTGTGCTCATGATGAAGTATTCGCTGGTGCCCATGCTCGGCATCTTTGCACTCTACGCCATTGTCGTGGCACACAAGCATGACATGAGCATCCTTGCCTCGCTGGGTTGGATAGTGGCAGGCTTTGTGGCGGTTCTCTTGCCGTGGGCAATTTACTTTGCCGTGACGGGCACGTTCTCGGCATTTGTGCAGGAGTATTTTGTCAATACTCTGTCCACCCTCAAGTACTTGCGTGCCCAGAATGGCACCTTCATCGACATCCTGCTCAAACTCAAGCATCACCGCATCGTCACCCTCTTTCCCCTGCTATGTCTGGCGGGAGCCTTGTGGCACTGGCGCAAGTTCAGGCGCTTCGGGCTGTTTCCTGTGATTGCCGTGTGCTGGTTCTTCTTGTGCACCATTCCTAATGCCTGGTGGCTCTATTACTACAACACCTGTACCTGGACTCTCTACTTTGGCATTGTGGCGCTGCTCGCCACCCTCAAGAGGCGTTGTGGTCGCGAACCTCGAGCCATAGCCGTGGCCGCGGTGGCAGTCATTGCCGTAGCGGGTGCCGGAGTATGGAGCATAGCCATTGTGCCGCACAATTTCTTCTCTTACGACCATCCGGGGCGCGAAGCTTACTACCGCTATGCCTATTTGCTGCAACAGGTCAACCAGCCTCGCATCATCTATTGGGACTGCTACAGTACCGGCTTCGAGACACCGGCCGAAGGCCTTCCAGGAACTCTTTACTGGTCGGGACAGAATGGCGCCACACCTCAAATGAGGCATGACCAGATGGAAGCGGTACGCACGGGTCAAGCCGACTTTGTATTTGTGGCCGACACAACACACGACGCACAGTTGCGCCAGTGGGGTTATCAAAAATGGGACTTTAACCGCCGCGACGACATAGATCGTTGTGACGACCTGCTCTACACACTCTATACCCGGCACCATCTCACGGCGCCCCCTGAACCTTTCACGGTGCCCTCGCCGCAGGATATCTTGCTCAAGCGATGGCCCCATGAAGTCCAGGCTGGTACACAAAAAGCCACACTCGGTAAATAAGTTTGTCTATTTGCCGAATTTGTTGTAATTTTGACCGCATTATAAAGATTATATAAGCATTTATTTATTTAGTAACAAAAATGACAAATAATAACAATAAGAAAATAAGAGTTGGTATCACGCAAGGCGATACCAATGGCATAGGTTATGAAGTCATTCTCAAGGCCATCAGCAATGCTGGGCTGCTGGAATTGTGCCAGCCTATCATTTATGGCTCGAGCAAGATTCTCACCTATCACCGCAAAGCCATCGATATGCCTGCTTTCCAGATTCATTTCACTCGTGATATCAACAATTTGCGCGATAATATGCCCAACTTGTTCGAGACTTGCTATGAGGATGTGAAAATCGACCTCGGGCAGCCCGACAAGCAGGCAGGTCACGCTGCCTTCATGGCACTTGAGGCGGCCGTCAAGCACCTGAAAGAGGGTAAAATCGACGTGTTGGTCACCGCTCCCATTAGCAAAGAGAACATTCAGAGCAACGAGTTCCAGTTCCCCGGTCACACCGAGTATCTCGAGGCCAGTTTGGGAACCGGCGAGAAGGCCATGATGATTATGTGCGCCGAGCAACTCAGGGTGGCACTGGTCACCATCCACAAGCCCATTGCCGATTTGCCTAAATGCATCACCAAGGAGGCTGTGCTCTCTACGATTCAAAGATTCAACCGCTCGCTCATCCGTGACTTTAACCTCGAGGCGCCACGCATTGCGGTTCTCGCCCTCAATCCCCATGCCGGAGAGCATGGACTCATGGGCAACGAGGAACAAGAAGCCATTGTTCCCGCCATTCATGAGGCTTGCTCGCGCAAAATGCTGTGCTTTGGTCCCTATGCTGCCGATGGTTTCTTTGGCAATCGTCTCTATGAGCATTTCGATGGCGTGGTGGCCATGT
>JAEEVB010000295.1 GCA_016287065.1 Muribaculaceae bacterium | reverse complement strand
GTGATGGTGTGGGACTATAAAGGCGACCCCAGCGGCACTATCGGTAAGGCAAGCCACGCAACATTCCTCGACCAGGACAACAAGACCTATGAGTGGGGATTCATCTTCGCTCTTGCCGAGGACCGCGATGGCTTGATTTGGATGGGCTGCGACAATGGCGTGATCTCGTTCAATCCCACGCAGGCGTTCTCGCGTGATTTCCGCATTAACCACATCAAGGTGCCGCGTAACGATGGCACCGACCTGGCCGACTATCTGCTCGATGGCACTCAAGTGAATTGCATCACAGTGGATGCTAACAACTGCAAGTGGATTGGCACCAACAATCATGGTCTGTTTTATGTCAATCCCGATGGCTCGCAGGTTATCAGGCAGTTCACAACCGAGAATAGCCAGCTGCTCTCTAACAAGATTTACGACATTTGCTGCAACGAGTCGTCGAACTCGGTGTTCATCACCACCGGCAACGGCCTGATTGAGTATTTCTACGACTCTTCGAGCCCGGTCGAGGGTGACATGAGCAACATTGTGGCTTACCCCAATCCACTGCGCCCCGACTATGGCGGCGATGTCACCATTACGGGCCTCAAGGACAACTGCTTGGTGAAGATTGCCGACTCGGCAGGCAATGTGGTCACGCAGTTGCGCTCGTCGGGCGGTACTGCCGTGTGGGATGCCCGCACCCCGTCGGGCGACCGTGTGAAGAGCGGCGTCTACTTCGTCTTCGCCTCAACCTCGGGCAGTAGCTCCTCGCTCTCGGCCGTGGCCAAAATCCTCATCATGCGCTAAAAATTTACTGAAATGTCATTTCTATGACTGTGCGCGGTGTTTCCATACGGCTTATCATGTTTGCAACGCTCATAGCCCTGCTCGTGGGTTGTGGGGGCAGTCACGATGCGCGCGTCACGGCCATGCTTGACCGTGCGGACTCGCTGTTGCGCACTTCCGACACTGCCGCGCACAGCGCAGCCCTGCGCCAGATGCTCGCGCTCGGCACCGCCCGCGCCTTGCAGGCCGACGAGGCCCTGCGCGCCCGCCACGCCCTGCTCCTCGTCCAGGCACGCTACAAGTGCTATGTCACCGAGCCGGCCGACAGCGCCCTCATCGACAGCGCCCTCAGTTATTATGCTGACCATCACGGCAGTGCCGCCGACCATGAGCGCTACACCCGCGCCCTTATCTACAGCGGTGCCGTAGCCGAAGAACTCGGTCACCCCCAGCAGGCCATGCAGCACTACCTCGAGGCCGAATCCACCGCCGACCCCAACGATCACTTCAATCTCGGCTTCACCAACCTCCGCATGGCCAGCCTTTATCAAGATGAATTTACAACTGATTCAACCGACCTTGTTCGTCTTAAACAGGCTTTGCCACACTTTAAGGCAATTAATGATATTTATTATCAAGCAGTATGTCTCACTAATATTGGCGGTCTCTACCGTGTTAATAATAACGACAGTGCCTTACGCTATATTCAGCAAGCTATCAACTTCTCTAAAGTACACGGACTCACATATAACTTTTTTGAGGCACTTGAAAAGCTTTGTGGCCTATACTATGTGACAAATGAATATGAAAAAGCCAAAGATGTTGCCATGCAGATTTATCTAGAGAATCAAGGTATTTATTATGGCAAGCAATATCTTTCCTTTGCTGTCATGTCATATGCCAAACTAGGTATGGTTGACTCGGCTGAGTATTACCTCAAACTGCTGCCAGCTCCACAGACACAGGTTGACTCCATTATGTACCATAAAGCACTTCTTGCCATCGCCGAATCAAAGGGTGAGGACAAGTCAGTCATCTCGCATTACTTAAAGTCTGATGAAATAACTGATTCCATTATTGTTCAATCAAAAGCTGAATTGCTTAAAACCACTGAGCAACAATATAAAACAAATCATTTAAAGAGGGAAACGGAGAAAGCCAAAGGAAAATTGTGGTTTCTTTGGACTTTAATTGCTCTGATTGCCTTATTCACCTGCTATGTGACATATAGATTCCTAAAAGAAAGAGTATTGATGTCTCAACTCAACAAGGAAAACCACAACATCTCCCAAATGTTAGCCAGCTTGCAAGAAAAGGCTAACAAATTGGAGCAAAAATCCAAAGAGAAACAAGCTGATGCTATTCCAGCTGATAGAGCCATCGATTGTGAAATGGCCATCCTAACGGAACTCAAGGACAAGTTGTCCTTTTCTTGCAAGCTCTCTTTCAAAGATGTTTTGTTTTCGCATGGAATATCTACAAAACTGACGCTAAAACCGCTAAGCCCTGATTTCTGGA
>JAEEVB010000294.1 GCA_016287065.1 Muribaculaceae bacterium | reverse complement strand
TGCTCTATTAAGTTTTGCGAAAGGTGAAAAAATGGGATGAAAAACATTTTTTGGGGGGTGATGTGTGGGTTTTTCATCAATATTTTGTAAGTTTGTAGATTGGTTTAACCTGAATCGCTCAATGGACTGACAGGGATATTGTAAAAGGTTACACTGTTGACCGATTCGGGTTTAAAAGGCTACTTATGGAAACACAGGCATCAAAAATAGACCAGCAGGCCGAGGAACTGATGATAGATCAGGCCTATAAGAATCTGCTAAACGGCTACTTGTCGAGCAATCACCGCAAGAAGACGGAGATTATTGACAAGGCGTTCCAGTTTGCTAAGGATGCCCATCAGGGCATACGTCGGCGCTCTGGCGAGCCCTATATTATGCACCCCCTGGCAGTGGCAACCATCGTGAGCCAAGAGATAGGTTTGGGCTCTACCTCGATATGTGCGGCGCTGCTGCATGATGTGGTGGAGGACACCGACTATACCATCGATGACATAGAGGCGCAGTTTGGCCCCAAGATTGCACAGATTGTGGAAGGGTTGACCAAGATCTCGGGTGGCATCTTCGGCTCTCACGCCTCGGCCCAGGCTGAGAACTTCAGAAAATTGTTGCTCACCATGAGCGACGATGTGCGGGTGATGCTCATCAAGATGGCCGACCGACTGCACAACATGCGCACGCTCGACTCCATGCCGCCGAACAAGCAGTATAAGATTGCTGGCGAGACGCTCTACATCTATGCTCCGCTGGCTCACCGGCTGGGCCTGTTTGCCATCAAGACCGAGCTTGAGGACTTGAGTTTCCGCTATGAGCACCCCGATGCCTACAAGACCATCAGCGACCTTATCAAGAACAACGAGGCTCACAACAAAGAGGTGTTTGAGCGTTTCTCAGCCCCCATTTGCCAGCGTCTCGACGCCATGAAACTGAAATATGAGTTCAAGGCCCGCATCAAGTCGTGCTTCTCGATATGGAAGAAGATGGAGACGAAGCGCATCCCCTTTGAGGAAGTATATGACTACTATGCCGCTCGCATCGTGTTTGAGTGCGCCAACGAGGCCGACGAGAAGAAAGTGTGCTGGAACATCTACAGCGAGATTACAGACCTCTACAAACTGCACCCCGACCGCACCCGCGACTGGCTGAGCACCCCCAAGGCCAACGGATACCGCGCCCTGCACCTGACGGTGATGGGCCCCGACGGCGAGTGGGTGGAAGTGCAGATTCGCAGCCGGCGCATGGACGACATAGCCGAGCGAGGTTTTGCTGCCCACTGGAAGTACAAGATAGGCGAGGGCGAGGAGGAGAGCGAACTGCAGGTGTGGCTGCGCACCATCGAGGACATCCTGAAGAACCCCGAGCCCAATGCGCTCGACTTTCTCGATACCATCAAGCTCAACCTGTTTGCCAGCGAGATCATCGTCTTCACCCCCAAGGGCGAGACAATGACCCTGCCCAAGGGCGCGTCGGTGCTCGACATGGCGTTTGCACTGCACACCGACCTGGGTTCACACTGCATTGCCGGCAAGGTTAACCACGAACTCGTGCCCAAGTCATATAAACTATCGAGCGGTGACCAGGTAGAGATTATCACCAGCAACACCGAATCACCCAAGCCAGATTGGGAGAACTTTGTCATCACTGCAAAAGGCAAGACCCGCCTGCGTACCGCACTGCGCCACCAGCGCCGACTGACCATCGACAAGGGTGAGAAGCGCTTCATGGACTTCCTGGCCGATCACAACATCGAATTCAGTAACGAAATCCTTTCTCAAGCCATCTCCCGCCATTTTGTCGCCAACAAGGAAGAGCTGTACTATATGATTGGCAACGACGAGATCCAGCTCAACGAGGAGATGCTCACCAAGAAAGAGCATGGCGCACGCTTCAACTGGTGGCGCCGCAACCCCTTCAAGGGCAAGGAGACACCCGCGGATACGACCGATGTGCCGCAGCAGGCCATCGATACCAAGAAGGTGTACCCCCTCGTCACCCGTAATGGCGTGAGCAACTACCAGATTGCCGACTGCTGCCACCCCATCCCCGGCGACGACACTGTGGGCTTCTTGACCGAGGACAATAAGGTCGTCGTCCACAAGATGGACTGCAGCACCCTTGCCCGCCTCAAGGCCAGCTACGGCTCCCGCCTGTTGCAGACCAAGTGGGAAGAATACAGCGACCGCTTCCAAGCCTCGATCCACATTATGGGCATTGATCAGAAAGGTATCCTCCAGTCCATCGTGAACATCATCTCCACCAACATGTCCATCAACATGAAGAGGATGAACGTCACCTCTGACCAAGGG
>JAEEVB010000293.1 GCA_016287065.1 Muribaculaceae bacterium | reverse complement strand
AGTGGAGTAATAAGGAAATGGCACAAGATTTGCGATACAATATATTAATGTGTAATTTTGCACAGTTATATGATTGCAAATGAATTTGACTGAAATGAAAAAGAGAAATATGATAGCGGCAATGCGTGCCATGATGCTGGTCCTGGCGATAGCTATGTGCCACTTGCCTATGCTGGCTCAGGAGGAGATCAGCGATACGCTCATGGTCTATAAGTCATGGGAGGCGGTCATCTATCAGGAACCCGACACTTTTGTATCGAACCCGTTGGTAAAGGTACGTTCTGACTTTGACTTCGAGTTCAAGAGCGTGACAGACAACAGGCGAGTGTCGAAAATGCTCAAGAACGATGCGGTGGCAGTTTGCCTCGGCGACACGCTATGGCTTGCCAACAGCGACTGGCTCAAGAAGCACTTCAAGGGTGATTGCCGCCATTTTTCACGTTATGTGCCCTTATATTACACGGGCAAGATCGTCTTTGTGCAGTTTCAGCGTAACAATCCCACTGTGGGCGGTATGCTTCTCAACATATTGGTTGACGGTATACTCGGTAGCGACACCGGCATAGGCATGGGTGATGGATATAACGGCGAAACACCCAAACTCTACTGGGTTGACTTCGATAGCGAACGTGTGCGCGAGGTGAACAAAAAGCTGTTGCTCGAATTGCTGGAGCCTTATCCCGACCTGTTGCAACGCTACACCTTTAGGGGCAATCAGGACGAGACTTACCTGATTAACGAGTTTTTCCTGGACTATGTGAAACGGCTCAATGCTGACCCCTATGTTCCATACCTGTTTTGAAGCATGAAGCGGCTGATGTTCATATTGCTGTGTGTGATGTCGGTGATCGCCGGCATGGCGCAGGATGTGAAGTTGCGGCATGACACGTTGCGCATCTATTCGTCGTGGCAAAGCTTGATGAACGATGCTCCTCATACTCTGCTGGTGAATCCGGTGCTGACTTATGGTGATGAGTCGAATCGACTGAACATCAGTAGTGCCGGTGGGCAATCAAAGAAGTTTGTTGAGACGAACATCAAGCAGTCGATGGCTGTGGTGCTTATTGCTGATAGCATCAGTTCTTGTTACGCAAATTGCGCCTGGCTCAACAAGTATATGGAAGACGGTGTCGGGCAGTTGGGACATGAAGGTTTTTTGCCCATGTTCTTCAATGGCAAGATGGCTTATGTGGTGCAGGTCGATTATTTCTTTGCAACAAGATGGGAGAGTGACGTGGTGATATATCAGAAACTTTATCATCTTGACTTTGAGAATAAGCGTGTGCATGAAATCAACCCGAAGTATCTGCTTTCATTGCTCAACCGCTATCCCGACCTGCGATTGCGTTATGAGGGCTGCAAGCGCAAAAAAGATGAGGACATGATTGAGGACTTTCTGGAAAAATACATGAGTCGCATTGCTACCGATGTGATGGTGCCTTACATTGACGAGTTGCTGACTGAAAATGAGTAGAGATTAATAGTGGTTTTGTGGCGCTTGAGAATTTTTTTTGAAAAAAAAGTGCGTAAAAATTTCCAAAATCCATATTTAATTGTTAATTTTGCCCTGTAATGTTAAAATAATAGGCCAATGAGGTCTTTTGTTAACATGATATTATTAACAAATTAACAAGAGCGTGGCATGAAAAAATGGACGATATGGCTGCTGACGATAGTGATGGCATGCACTTTTTTGGGGCTGCTGTCGGTTCAGATCATGTATCTTGAAAACATGGTGAAGATGCGCAATGAGCAGTTCTCCGAGACTGTGATGCGCAGCCTTAATGGCGTCGCCGCTACGCTCGAGCAGGACGAAACCCGCTATTATCTTGATAAGGATCTGGAAGGAACCGAACTGAACTTCGACTTCAACCATCCCATGAACTTGGGCGAAACCTTGCCCGACATCACCTCTCAGGAAGTGAAACTGCCCATGAGCAATGTGCGTCTTAATGACAATGGCCGCCTTGTGGCCGATGGCGTGAATTATCAGGATCAGTATCAGCGCCGTCAAGACATTCTCAAGGGGCAGTATCTGTATCAGCGTGGTTTGCTCAACGAGGTGATTCTTTCCATCTTGAACCAGGCCAGCGACAGGCCCATTACCGAGCGCGCCGACTCGGCCTTGGTGCGCCAATACTTGAAACAGGAACTGGAACGCAATGGTTTGAGCATACCCTATGAGTTTGCAGTGGTCAACCGCACTTCGGGCCTTGCCTACAAGACGCAAGGCTTTGTGAATGTCGAGGGCAATCCCGCCAATGAGTACACTCAGGTGCTCTTCCCCAACGACCCGGTGAGCAAGCAGA
>JAEEVB010000058.1 GCA_016287065.1 Muribaculaceae bacterium | reverse complement strand
GCCGACGAGGGCGACCCCGGTGCATTCATGGACCGCTCCATCATGGAGGGTGACCCCCATTCAGTAATCGAGGCTATGGCCATTTGCGGTTACTGCATCGGTGCCGACCAGGGCTTGATTTACATTCGTGCCGAGTATCCTCTGGCAGTGAACCGTCTGCGCATCGCCATCGAGCAGGCTCGCGAATATGGCATGCTGGGCAAGAACATCATGGGCAGCGACTTCAGCTTCGATGTCGAGATTCGCTATGGTGCTGGTGCCTTCGTGTGCGGTGAAGAGACTGCACTCATCCACTCGATGGAAGGCAAGCGCGGCGAACCTACCTTGAAACCTCCTTTCCCCGCCGAGAGCGGCTACAATGGCTATCCCACCAACGTGAACAACGTGGAGACACTCGCCAACGTGCCCATCATTCTTACCAAGGGTGCTGAATGGTTCTCCTCAATTGGTACCGAGAAGTCGAAGGGCACCAAGGTGTTTGCTCTGGCAGGTAAAATTAATAATGTGGGTCTTATCGAAGTTCCCATGGGAACCACCCTGCGCGAAATCATCTACGACATTGGTGGTGGCGTGAAGAACGGCAAGAAATTCAAGGCTGTCCAGACTGGTGGTCCTTCGGGTGGCTGCTTGACCGAGAAACACCTCGACATACCCATCGACTACGAGAGTCTGGGCGCTGCCGGCTCAATGATGGGTTCTGGCGGTATGATTGTGATGGACGAGGACGACTGTATGGTATCGGTTGCCAAGTTCTATCTTGAGTTCACCGTGGGCGAGTCGTGCGGTAAGTGCACACCCTGCCGCATCGGTAACAAGCGTATGCTCGAGATCCTGACCCGCATCACCGAGGGCAAGGGCACGATGGACGACATCGAGCACCTGAAACGCCTCGCTGCTACTATCAAGGATACAGCATTGTGCGGTCTTGGACAGACCTCTCCAAACCCCATCTTGTCGACTATCGACAATTTCTACGATGAATATGTGGAACATGTGAAGAACCACAAGTGCCGCGCCGGTCAGTGCAAGGCATTGCTTACCTACACCGTTAATCCCGAGAAGTGTAAAGGCTGTGGCGCTTGCGCCCGCAATTGTCCTGCCGATGCCATTATGGGTGATGTTCGCAAACCGCATGTCATTAACCCATTCAAGTGCATCCGCTGCGGTATGTGTCAGTCACGTTGTAAATTCGATGCTATTCAAGTTTTCTAACCTCACAGTACAATCCTATTCATCATGGAAGAAAAAATGATTCAACTCACTATAGATAACCACGTAGTGGAAGTGCCACAAGGCACCACTTTACTGGAAGCCGGCAAACTTGTTGGCATTGATATCCCCACCTTGTGCCACATCGACCTGAAAGGCACTTGCGTGAAAAACCGACCCGCTTCGTGCCGCCTGTGTGTGGTAGAAGTGGAAGGACGCCGCAACCTGGCTCCTGCTTGCGCCACCGCCTGTATGCCCGGTATGGTGGTTTACACCAACTCGGCCCGCGTGATCCGCGCTCGCAAGACCATTGCCGAGCTCATCTTGAGCGACCACCCCAATGACTGTCTCACTTGCCCCAAGTGCAGCGACTGCGAACTGCAGCGCCTGGTGATGCGTCTGAACATTCGTCAGATGCCTTACAACGAGGGTGCTAAGAGTGAACGCAAGAATGAGGTGACACCCGCCATCACCCGCAACATGGAGAAGTGTATTTACTGCCGCCGTTGTGAGAGCGTGTGTAACAATGTGCAGAGTGTGGGTGTGCTTGGCGCCATCCGTCGTGGTTTCGATACCACCATTGCTCCCACATTCGACCGCATGTTTATCGACACCGACTGTACCTATTGCGGTCAGTGCGTGGCAGTGTGCCCCGTGGGTGCACTCACCGAGCGTGACTACACCGACCAGCTGCTCGACGACCTCACCAACCCCGACAAGGTGGTTGTGGCTCAGCCCGCTCCCGCCGTTCGTTTCGCTCTGGGCGAGGAATTCGGCATGAAACCCGGCACTTCGGTTACAGGCAAGCTGGCTACTGCACTGCGTGACCTGGGCTTCGACTACGCTTTCGATACCGACTTCGGTGCCGACCTCACCATCATGGAAGAGGGTGCTGAAATTCTTGACCGCCTGCAGAAATACCTGGGTGGTGACAAGAGCGTGAAGCTCCCCATCATGACATCGTGCTGCCCCGCTTGGGTCAACTTCTTCGAGCACAACTATCCCGACCTGCTCGAATATCCTTCGAGCGCCAAGTCGCCTGCTCAAATGTTTGGTGCTATCGCCAAGACTTACTGGGCCGAGAAGATGGGCATTCCTCGCGAGAAACTCGTGGTGGTATCGATCATGCCCTGCCTTGCTAAGAAATATGAGTGCGGTCGTGAAGAATTTAAGGTTAACGGCAATCCTGATGTTGACTACAGCATCTCGACCCGCGAACTTGCCCGCCTCATCAAGCGTGCCAACATCAACTTCGCTCAGCTGCCCGACAGCGACTTCGACAGCCCCTTGGGCGAGTCGACCGGTGCTGCTGCCATCTTTGGCGTTACCGGCGGCGTGATGGAAGCTGCTCTGCGCACCGTCTATGAGGTTTACACCGGCAAGACTCTGCCGCACATCGACTTTGAGAATGTGCGCGGTTTCGACGGCATTCGTGAAGCTACCATCGACCTCAACGGATTTGAACTCAAGGTGTGTGTGGCTCACACGCTGAGCAATGCACGCATCATCATGGACAAACTCCGTGCTGGTGAACTTAACTACCATGTAGTGGAAGTCATGGCATGCCCCAGCGGCTGTATTGGCGGTGCCGGTCAGCCCTATCACCATGGCAACATCGAGATTCTCAAGGCTCGCCGCGATGCCCTCTATGCTGAGGACGCTGGCAAGCAGCTTCGTAAGAGCCACGAGAACCCCGATATCCAGAAACTCTATAAGGAATTCCTGGGTCAACCTCTCAGTGAGAAGTCGCACCACCTGCTGCACACTCACTATTTCGACAAAACTATTAAGTAATTGGCTCTAAATACCTATAATAATATGGCAAAAGAAATTAAACTGGCATGTGATGTTATCCAACAGGTAGAGGCTATCTGTGACAAGCATGGTAACAAACCCGGTGAACTGATCAATATATTGCATGAAGCTCAGTCGCTCCACGGCTATCTGCCCGAGGAGATGCAGCGCATCATTGCTCGCAAGCTCAACATTCCCGCTTCTAAGGTCTATGGCGTGGTGACATTCTACTCGTTCTTCACCATGACTCCCAAGGGCAAGCACCCCATTTCGGTGTGCCTGGGTACGGCTTGCTATGTGCGTGGTTCTGAGAAACTGCTCGAGGAAATCAAGCGCATCCTCAAGATTGAGGTGGGCGAGACCACTCCCGACGGCAAGTTCTCGCTCGACTGTCTGCGTTGCGTAGGCGCCTGCGGTCTTGCTCCCGTGGTAACCATCGGTGAGAAGGTCTATGGCCGTCTGCAACCCAAGGACATCCAGAAGATTCTGGAAGAAGTGGGCGACTAATAGCTAGCACATTCTATAAATGTCAGCCACAAGCACGAGGGTGTCTTGTGGCTGATTATTTTTCTCACTCCCTTTTTAGACACCGACCCCCCAGTAAAAAAGTGAAATTTTGTACAGAAAATACCCTACAAGGTCGTTTAGTATTCAAAATTTTACTATTTTTGTAACAATGTTGAGATAGTTAAGAAGCCCGTCAAGTGACAAAGACCAGGCCATTTCTTTTAATTGTCAATATAATAATGTATGCCTGAAAATAATAACCCTCAGAATCCGGCGAAACAAATACCCGCTGAAACACAACCTCAAGAAACCATGCAGCAATATGGCCTGCAGGCGCATGAGTATGTACAAATCCAGTGCTGCTCGGGAAAGAAGTGCCGCAAGAACGACAGTGAGCGCATCATCAACCTGTTTAAGGTGATGCTTCATGCCCATGGCATCGACGACATGGTCGATGTGGTGACATCGGGCTGCTTTGGCTTTTGCGCCAAGGGCCCCATCGTGCGCATCCTGCCAGATAACATCACTTACACCCATGTGCGGCCCGAAGATGTGAATGTGATTGTAGAGAAACACATTGTGCGCGGTGAGCTTGTCGATGAGTTGAGATATGTCGAGGTGGCTGCACATCACATCGAGGTGGAGGCGCAGCATTGGAGCTCGTTCAAGCGTCCGGTGTCGCTTGACTCGATGCTGAACAACTACATCTACGAGATTGGCGGCACACCGTTTTTGAATGTGCTGTCCTATGCCATCGATCCCGAGAAGTGCCGTGGCTGCACGGCGTGCAAGCGCAATTGCCCGGTAAACGCGATTGTGGGTGTCGTGAAACAACCTCACACCATCAACCCCTACAAGTGCACCTGCTGCGGCAAGTGTAAGACCAAGTGTAAGTTTGGTGCCATCGACGGCCCCATCGGTGTGCTTGATGAGCGCAACTCGATAAATGATGTGCTTGCCGACATCAACAACCCTGACAAGCTGGTTGTCGCACAGACCGCTCCTGCCGTGCGTTTTGCGCTGGGCGAGGAGTTTGGTATGGCGCCAGGCACCGTTGTCACCGGCAAGATGATTACTGCATTGCGGCAATTGGGCTTCGACTATGTGTTCGACACCAACTTTGGCGCCGACTTCACCATCATGGAAGAGAGTGCCGAGCTCATCGACCGCCTCAAGCGACACATGGCTGGCGATCCTGATGTGAAGCTGCCCATGACCACCTCGTGCTGCCCGGCTTGGGTGAACTTTTTTGAGAACGATTTCCCCGACTTGCGCGACTATCCGTCGACCTGCAAGTCGCCGGCACAGATGTTCGGCACCATTGCCAAGAGCTATTGGGCCGAGAAGATAGGCATTCCCAGCGAGAATATAGTCGTTGTGTCGATCATGCCATGCGTGGCCAAGAAATATGAGTGCGCTCGCGACGAGTTCATCTTCGAAGGCACCCCCGATGTAGATTGCAGCATCACTACGCTGGAACTGGCCGATATGATCAAGGATCGTGGCATTGACTTTAATGCGTTGCCCAATGGGCAGTTCGATGCGCCTCTGGGCGATGCCACTGGCGCAGGCACCATATTCGGCACCACCGGTGGTGTGACCGAGGCCGTGCTACGCACTGCCTACGAGAAGTTCACGGGCAAGACGCTGCCCAAACTCGAGTTCACCGAGGTGCGTGGCATGGACGGCATTCGCGAGGCCACCATCGACATGAATGGCTTTGAACTCAAGGTGTGTGTGGTGCACACGCTCAACAATGCCCGTGTGATGATGGAGAAATTGCGCAGTGGCGAGCTCGATTATCATTTGATCGAGGTCATGTCGTGTCCTGGCGGTTGCATTGGCGGCACGGGTCAGCCTTATCATGCTGGCGACATTTCGGTGCTCGAGGCACGCCAGCGGGCCATGTATGCCACCGATGTCACCAAGATTGTGCGCAAGAGCCACGAGAGCAAGGCAGTGAAACAAGTTTACGACGAGTTCCTGGGCGAGCCATTCGGACCCAGAGCCCACAAGCTGCTCCACACAAAATTCCGCGACAAGTCCATCCTCCAGTAACCTGTTTGTGACACAGCCACAAAGATTTGCCACATAGCAGGTGGAACGCATAACAAAGCGGTGCAGAACCTCAAGAGTCCTGCACCGCTTTAATTTCTTTGCTGGTTACTGATTTATTTTGTGCCGCCGCCGAGGGCGATGTAGAGGGCGATGACCGCCTGTGCGCCATTATACATGTTGATGGCTTCGTTGAGCTGTGCGTTGAGCATTGCGGGAGTCAATCACAAAAAGTGTCTGGCCTTTGATCACTTGCTGACCTTCGGTAACGCATATTCTCATCAGCTGACCACTCACCTGAGGCGATATCGTCACATCGGCCTGACCTTTCATCTTTGCACTGAATTTGATGGGCAGCACAATGCTGGTAGTATCTACAGTAATCGTTTCAAACGATTGCTCCTTTTCCACGGCATGTCGAGTTTGCACGCCGTCAGCATACTGACAGTAGTGCCAACTATTGCTGCCCAAATGATAGTTTTATTTTTCATATTAATATTGATTGTAATGGTTAAAAATCTTTTTACTTAAAACCTGATTCCTGCCAATACCGAGAAGTCGAGCAAGGAATTGACCAGGCGGTCGCTGTCGCTTTTATAGCGATGATGGTCGCCAAAGGCTTGCAGCCCAACAAAGAATTGTTTGTGGTTGTAGACGGCGCCTACTCGTGCGCGTATGTTGAGCGAGAACGAACTTGGTGAATCTTCGCTTTTGAAGTGGTGGTAGCGGTAGCCTAAATAAGGTGTGAGTGTGAAATTGAGGAGCCACTTGCGCCCAAGCACCCAGTTATAGCCGTAGCCGAAGAGCAGGCAGTAATCGTTATACAGGATGCGAGTATTCACTTTTACTGTTTCGCCATCTTCGAAGGTAACTTCGTTAGGGAAGTGCTCTTCATCAAGCTTCACATCGTAGTGTTGCAGGCTAAAACCTGCCAGCCATGAGCCGGCGCTGCGCTTCTGGTACTTTGAGAAGCAATAAGCCGCTGATTGGGAATAACGGCGGTTGTTGAAGAAATAATAGGCCGTGAGACCCATTGCCTTGCGAATCATGCCAGGTTGTCGGGTTGATGTCCGTATTTTCTCGCCTTCGACTTTAGCGTTAACAGTAATATTCATGTCGTTCTTGTTTTCCCAATAGTAGGCATCGGCAGTAAACCGTGCACAGGTGAACGAGAAGTCGATCTTATCCGACACTTTGCGACCATGAATCAGGTTGCTCACACCTATCGAGTAACCGACACTTACCGCCATGAATGACAGTGACAAACCGATGTTAGACACAAGGTTGCTGTTCATCACATAACGATAACCTTCGTTGGTGCGGCCAATGTAGGAATCGAGCCAGTTGTCGGACTTGAGGATGAGTTTCCAGTTTTTGCCGGTGCTCTTCACATAGGCAGTGTCGTAGCTGTTGAAAATACGGTCGCCCCATTTATAGGTGTTGTAGCAGAACATCACAAACTTGGGATAACCCATGGTGGAGTCTTTGAAATTGATTTTGCCATGTTTCATGGCTCGCCACCAGTAGCGGTTGTCGCGCGTGGTGTCGTAGGGCTCGTTGAGTTTGGCATCGATGCGCTGCATGATGCCGGCCTTGAATTTCTGCCACTTGTTCATGTGCTGCGCCGTGTCGGACAGTTGCTGTGTCACCTCTTTTTGCAGCGTGTCTTGGCCATGCTGCAGGGAAACCTGCACCGTGTCGTGCACCATCGTCTGCCCCCACGACATCATTGTCGTGCAGCATGCGGCAATCAGTATCAAGATGCAATGTTTCATAATCTACTAAGTATAGATTGATGGTTCAGGCTTGATTGGGGACTTAGAAATCGCTGAAGAATGAGGGACGAATGAGAAGTCCCAGACGCAGACGGCAGTGATACTTGTTATAGTCAAGCATATTCTCGCCATATCCGTCGTAGAAATGCAGCATGAGGAACTGGTTGTCCTTCTCGCGGATGCGGAAACCCACATTGACGATTGTGTTGAAGTTGAAATTCCAGCCTTGACGCTTCACAAAGGTGACATCGGCCACCCAACGCTTGTTGTTCGAAACAAACTGGGCACCAGCCTGGAAAATACCGCTATATTTGAGAATATCCTTGTTCTGCTGTCCGTCGATGATGGGAATCCATGCTTTGGCATGCACCATGAGGTGGCGGTCGATGAAGGCCGAACCGGCAAACGAGATTTTATTCCAGCTGCGCGACGCCTCACCATCACGGCCGTTGGATTCATGCTCAACCATAATCAGGGCACTACCCACTAGTCGGTCTTTTGCAAAAATAGGCGCCTGAATGCCGATTCCGGGGTTGAAGTTCAGGTCGTGGAAGGGCAGCGACTCCTCAAAGACATTCCACATGGCCTTTTGCGAGTAACTCAAGAACAAGTGGCTGTGTAAGGGAAGAATTGATTTGGTCAATCGCTGACGGAAACTGATCTGGAACTTCACATCGCTATTGAACTCGGTGGGCTTGTGGTTCAAGGCTGTACCACCTACAAAATAATTGTCTTTGTAGATGCCAAAGAACGGACGGTTGTCAAAGTCATGCATAATGCTGTCGACATTGAATTTCGTCTCGTCCTTGCCAATGTGAGTGATTTGTGCCTTGGCACTGGAAGAAACCACGAAAAACGCTATTAATAAAAGAATTCTAGAAAAAAGTTTCATTTCTATTGTTGTTTATTTATTGTCTAATGAATTATACCACAGTGAAATTTATAATATCGATTTTATTGTACTTGGCGATGATCCTGTCGTTCATCCAAATAAAGATATCAAGCTTAGTATCAGTCTCGCCATTTGGCAATTTAGATTCGTAGCACTCAAAAGAGAGCATGTATAAATCATCGCCATAGGCAATTAGCTCTTCGGCAAGAGAAAATATGATTTTTTCCTGGCGTCCTGAATGAATGTGTTGTGGCACACCATCAACCCACAGCACAGCGTGCATGTTGTGGTCTTCATCGTCCTCATAGCCGCAAGCATAGATGTGGCCATTGAGATAAGTGGTCGAGCTCACATGTGCAAGGGGAAGGTCGGCATCATAGGGAGGTGCATCAAAGGTGCGCGGGAGCAGGCGCAGTTCCTTGTCGACCCAAATGCAAGGCTCGGTTCCCACATGGCCGCCTACGATAGTATGGTCGGTATCGTAGGCATAAATTGTAGTGGCGTGACCGCTCACATCCTTGCTGGGTTTGGGGAGGATAGCCTTGGCATAGCGGCCCTTGTACGCATAGTAGAGCACGGCATCGTTAGGCAGGCCGTTGTGGTATTCCATTCCAGCGAGATAGCACTTGCCGTTGCTCACAGCAATACATTGGCCCGAGGTGTTGAAATTCTCACAGCTGTCAAGCGGGAAAATACCGCTATTTTTCAAGATGTAAGGATAGTCAAAGAGGTAGATGTAGTAGTCCCACTTGGCTATGCCCTGCGTCTCATGGCTCACATTATCGACAAAGTCGAGATGCAGCGTGGTCCACTTGCCGTTTTTCCAATATCCAATCTTGTCCTTGCTGTTTTTTCCTGAGACAAAATAGTCATCGCCATCGCTAATGATTTCAGTCGCATAGTCACAATCAGGGAGTTCCATAATGCGGTCGCCCATCAGGTCATAAATGTGACCTTCGGAGGTGAGAACGTAGATTTGGCGCTCACCTCTGCGCTTCACTTTAGGCTCGTCTTTTTCGCACGACCCGAGAAGCAGCAGGGCGATAACCGTAAGAATGCAAGATTTAAAAAATAGTTTCATGCCTGTTAAAATTATTGACAGCCAATGTGTTGCAGGCTAATAAAAACCCTTGAATATGGCCGCATAACTTATAGTTATTGATAAATAAAGTTTTAACAAGCTACAAAGTTAGGAATTTTCTTGAAATAATATTATAATTATTATTTTAACAATTTCAAGAAAACAATGTGATAAATGAAAAGAGAAGAGTAAATGGTAAATGATTGCTAAGGTTTCTGGTGATAGTTTCACGGCAAGGTGACCTTGTCGAGGATGCCCTGAAGGTGGGCGATGGCAAGGCCGTAGTTGGTGATGGGCACGCCTTGTTGTCGTGCTTTGGCGATGCGTGAGAGCATCATGCGGCGGTTGAACATGCAAGCGCCGCAGTGAATGATGAGGTCGTATGGGTGCAGGTCGGCAGGGAAATCTTTGCCAGCACGGATGTCGAAGGTCACAGATTCGCCCACGCGCTGGCGAATGATGCGTGGAATTTTCACGCGGCCTATGTCCTCGCTCATGGGGGCGTGGGTGCAGGCCTCGGCGATGAGCACACGCGATTGCGGGGTGAGGCGGTCGATGGCTCGAGCCCCTTGTGTGAGCACCTTCACATCGCCCTTGTTGGCCGCCATGAGCACCGAGAACGAGGTGAGGCGGCTCTGAGCGGGTTTCATGTCATAGACCTGACGGAACACCTGCGAGTCGGTGATAATGAGCGATGGCGGCTCCTTGAGATTGTCAAGACACTGCTTCATGTTGGCAGGGGTGCAGCACAGGGCTATGCACTGCTTGTCGAGCAGGTCGCGCAGGGTCTGCACCTGTGGCAATATGAGTCGGCCCTTGGGGGCTTGCGGGTCTTGCGGCATGACGAGCAGAATGGTGTCGCCCGGTTTGGCGAGCGAACCTGTGAGGCTGAGTTGCTCATCGCCGCCACCAGCCTTGACCAGGGCTTGTTGCAGGCGTTCGATGCTTTGCGGGTCGGTGGTGCTGACGGGAACGGGAGTGAAACCGAGTGCCCGACGCACCTGGTCGATGGCTTGGAGCAGATTGCCGATGAGGTCGACCTTGTTGAGCACCAGCACCACAGGCACATCGAGTTGCTGCAGTCGGTCGAGCCACTGGCGCTCGAGTGCGAGGTCCTGCGTCTGGTCAAAGACCAGCAAGGCCATGTCGGCCTGGTCGAGCACCTTGCGGGTGCGCTCGTTGCGCAGTTCGCCCACATTGCCCTCATCGTCATAACCAGCCGTGTCGATAAGCAGGCAAGGTCCCAGCGAGTGGATTTCCATGGCGCGGTTCACGGGGTCGGTGGTGGTGCCAGCCTCGGGCGAGACGATGGCCACCTGCTGACCTGTGATGGCATTGAGCAGTGATGATTTGCCCACATTGCGCCTGCCAAAGATGGCGATGTGCCGCCTGACGGCTTGCGGTGCTTGATTGAGGTTGGTCATGACGATGAGTCGGTTAAGTGGTTGTAATTGATTAGAATCTGAAGTCGCGCTCGCCGTGCTCGATGTCGCAAATGCGCTGTGTGGCCAGCGTGCGGATGCGTTCGTTGGGGAGCAACCCCAGTTCGCGGCGAATGAGTTCTTCGCCCTTGGCTCGTGTGGCTGGTGAAGCGTAGTCCTCGAGATACTCCTTGAGCGTGATGAGTGCGTTAGGTGTGCAGCAATGGCTGATCTTACCCTGCTTGACGAGCGTCATGAAGCGGTCGCCAGTGCGGCCCTCGCGATAGCATGCGGTGCAGAAACTGGGCAAGTAGTTGATGTCGAGGAGCCAAGCAATGACCTCGTCGAGGGTGCGCTGGTCGCTCACATCGAACTGAGCCGTCTCGTCGTGGCGCTCAGGAGTGGTGTAGCCACCCACGCTGGTGCGTGAGCCTCCGCTGATTTGAGAGATGCCGAGATCGAGCACGCGTTCGCGCACGCGCTGCGACTCACGGGTAGAGATAATCATGCCCGTGTAGGGAGCAGCCAGGCGAATAATGGCAACGATGCGGCAGAAGATTTCGTCGGGGAGCACATCGGGGAAGTTGTCGAGCGAGATATCGTCGGCAGGGCAGATGCGAGGCACGCTGATGGTGTGCGGGCCCACGCCCATGCGGGCTTCAAGGTGCTCGGCGTGCATGAGCAAGCCCACGAGGTCGTAGCGATAGGTGGTGAGTCCGTAGAGCACGCCGATGCCCACATCGTCGCAGCCGCCTTCCATAGCGCGGTCCATGGCCTCGGTGTGGTAGCAATAATTGCTCTTGGGACCAGTTGGGTGCAGTTTCTCGTAATTCTCCTTGTTATAGGTTTCCTGGAACAGGATGTAGGTGCCTATGCCGGCAGCCTTGAGTTTGGCATAGTTCTCGACGGTTGTGGCAGCAATGTTGACATTCACGCGACGTATGGCGCCGTTGCCCACCTTGGTGTCGTAGATGGTCTTGATCGAGTCGAGAATGTACTCGATGGGGTTGAGCACTGGATGCTCACCAGCCTCGAGTGCAAGACGCTTGTGACCCATCTTCTCGAGTGCGATAACCTCTTGACGGATTTCGTCTTGTGTGAGTTTCTTGCGCGGTATGGTGTGGTTCTTGCCGTGGTAGGGGCAATAGACGCACCCGTTGATGCAATAGTTCGAGAGATAAAGGGGT
>JAEEVB010000057.1 GCA_016287065.1 Muribaculaceae bacterium | reverse complement strand
AACCGACGGCCTGAAAATCTATACCACCCTCGACTCTCGCATGCAGAAGTATGCCGAGGAGGCGGTGCTGGAGCAGATGTATCAGGTGCAGCAGTCGTTCAATCACCATTGGGGCAGTCAAGACTTTTGGATCGACGAGCACTTCCAGATTATACCGAACTTCCTGGAAGATGTGGCGACTCGCACCGAGGTGTATAAGCAACTGGAAGCACGCTTCCCCAACAATAACGACTCGGTCATGTACTACATGAATCAGCCCCACAAGGTGCAGCTGTTTGAGTATCAGCGCGACCCGAAGACGGGCAAGATTGTGGGAGGCTACAAGGAGGAAGAGATGAGTTCGATGGACTCCATTCGCTATGCACTCAAGTTCATGCATGCCGGCCTGGTGGCGATGGACCCGCGCACAGGCTTTGTGAAGGCTTGGGTGGGCGACATTGACTTCAATACCTGGAAATATGACAAGGTGAAGTCGATGCGTCAGCCAGGTTCCACATTCAAGCTGTTTGTCTATACCGCAGCCATGGAGGTGGGCATGAATCCGTGCACACGCTATAAGGACCACTACATCAGCATGCCCGTCTATAACGAGCAGAAGCGTGAGATGGAAGATTATGCTCCTCACAATGCCAATGGCCGCTTCACCAATGCCGACATGACGCTGCGCCAGGCCTTTGTGCAGAGTATCAACAGCGTATCGGTGCAAGTGGGCACCGACCCTGCCGTGGGCATGAACCGCGTGGAGACCACCGCCTATGAGATGGGCATCAAGTCGCCCTTGCGGCCCGACATGGCCAAGGAGGCGAAACCGTCGCTGTGCCTGGGTGCCATGGATGTGAACTTGCTGGAACTGGTCGATGCCTATGCTACGGTGGCCGCCGGAGGCTGGCAGCGTCCGCCTGTGCTTGTTACACGCATTGTGCGTGTAGAGCCCGACGGCAGCGAGACCGAAATCTATAATTATAAGGAATTTGCCGAGAAGTATCAGGCCATCACGGCACGCAGTGCTTACCTGATGCAGCGCATGCTCATTGCCGGCACCACCGATCCCGGCGCCACTTCGATGAGTCTGAACCGCTTTGTGGGCCGCTACTCGAGTGCCTACGGTGGCGGTAAGACCGACTTTGGCGGCAAGACTGGCACGAGCAACAACCACAGCGATGCCTGGTTTGTGGGCGTATCGCCACATCTCGTGGCGGGCGTGTGGGTTGGCGGCGAGTACCGCTCCATCCACTTCCGCACCGGCAAGTTGGGCCAGGGCAGCCGCACGGCATTGCCCGTGTGCGGTGCTTTCTTCCAGAAGGTGTGGGACGATGCACAGTTGCGCCCACTGGTTGAGGGTCACTTCAAGAACGTTGGCATCAGCGAGACGGAGTATAACTGCGACTATATGCCTGCTCTGGAGGACTTTGAGTTTGAGGACAGCACCTTATATTATGAAGATTTCGAGGGTGATTCGCTCGATTTGAGCATGCCCGAAGATGGTGGCGAGTCGTTACAGTACGATAATCCTGAGGCTCCGGTTTCTAGCCCCGATGCTCCCGCCAACGCTCCACAGGGTAACAAGCAGGCAGTGCCGCCGCGTCAGTCATCGCCGTCGCAGCAGCAAAAGCAGCCAGTGCCAGAGCCCAACAAATCTCATGCAACCGAACCCAAAACGATATAACAACCTTTAGAAAACAACGATATTATGGTATTTAAATACGACTATCTCATCATAGGCTCAGGCGTTGCCGGCATGAGTTTTGCCCTGAAAGTGGCTGATACCGGTCGGGTGGCGTTGATTTGCAAGAGTTCGCTCGAAGAAGCCAATACCGACCTGGCTCAAGGCGGTGTGGCAGCAGTGACTAATCTTGAGGTGGATAACTTCGAGAAACACATTCACGACACCATGGTGGCAGGCGACTGGCTGAGCGACCCCGAGGCTGTGAAGCAGGTGGTGACACAAGGCCCTGCACAGATTCGGGAACTCATCAAGTGGGGTGTGGAATTTGACAAGAACGAGAAAGGCGAGTTCGACCTGCACCGCGAGGGCGGACACTCTGAGTTCCGCATCCTGCACCATGCCGACAACACGGGACATGAGATACAGACCTCGCTCGTTAAGGCAGTGCGCGCCCACAAGAACATCGACATCTTCGATAACCACTTTGCCGTCGAGATTCTCACCCAGCACCATCTGGGCAAGATTGTGACGCGCCGCACCTCGGGCATAGAATGCTTTGGAGCCTACGTGCTCAACCAGGAAACGGGCAAGGTGAACACCTTCCTGTCGCGCGTGACGCTCATGGCGACTGGCGGCGTGGGTTCGGTGTACCAGACCACTACGAACCCGCTCATTGCCACAGGCGACGGTATTGCCATGGTGTATCGTGCCAAAGGCACGGTGAAGGACATGGAATTCATCCAATTCCATCCAACAGCCCTGTATCACCCCGGCGACCGCCCCGCCTTCCTCATCACCGAGGCTATGCGTGGCTACGGTGCCGTGCTGCGCAACCTGGCAGGCGAGGAATTTATGCAGAAGTATGACCCGCGCCTGTCGCTTGCCCCACGCGATGTGGTGGCACGCGCCATCGACAGCGAGATGAAGCAGCGTGGCGAGGACCATGTGTACCTCGATGTGACCCACAAAGACCCTGAAGAGACCAAGCACCACTTCCCCAACATCTACAAGCATTGTCTGGAATTGGGTATCGATATTACCAAGGACTACATACCTGTGGTTCCGGCTGCTCACTACCTGTGCGGTGGTATCAAGGTTGACCTGAAAGCACGCTCGTCGATCAAGCGGCTCTTTGCCGTGGGCGAGTGCTCATGCACAGGTCTGCACGGCGGCAACCGCCTGGCAAGCAATTCGCTCATCGAGGCGGTAGTGTATGCCGAGGCAGCCGCCGAACATGCCAAGGAGAGCATCAAGCACTTTGACTTCCGCGAGGACATTCCCGAGTGGAACGATGAGGGCACACAGCACCCCGAAGAGATGGTGCTCATCAGCCAAAGCGAGAAAGAGGTGAACGAGATCATGAGTTCGTATGTGGGTATCGTGCGCAGCAACCTGCGTCTCGACCGTGCCTGGAACCGCCTCGACATCCTGTATCAGGAAACCGAGAAACTGTTCAAAGAAAGCAAGGTGTCGCGCCGCATCTGCGAGTTGCGCAACATCATCAATGTGGGTTACCTGATTATGCGCCAAGCCAAGGAGCGTAAGGAGAGCCGAGGCCTGCACTACACACTCGACTACCCACCCGCCCCCAAGAACGAAGACGACCTGAAACTTTAACTGTTTTTCCTATGACAAGAAGATTTCTATTGACGCTGATGGTGCTCGTGGCATCGTTGGCCCTTGTTGCACAAGCCAACCCGACCTTCGAGGGGTCGTGGGGCGGCACCTTGAATGTGGGCATGGAATTGCGTCTGGTGTTCAATATCGAGAAGAATAGCGACGGCACCTATAGTGCTACCATAGACTCACCCGACCAGAAAGTGAAAGGCATTCCTTGCAGCAAGGTGGTGGTGAACGATGACGAACTGCTCGTTGAGGCGGGCAATGGTGCCATTAAATATAGTGGTCGCTACGATGCCGACAAACAGACCATAGTGGGCACCTTTGAGCAGAACGGCATGTCGCCGAAGCTGGAGTTGAGCCGCATCGAGACTAAAGAAAAAGGTAACGAACGGCCTCAGGAACCGCAACCGCCATTCCCATATAAGCAGGAGGAAGTGACCTTTGGGCATGACAAGGTGACCCTCGCCGGTACGCTCACGCTGCCAGAACAAGGCACCAAACATCCGGCCGTAGTACTGGTGACTGGCAGCGGCCCACAGGACCGCAACGAGACCATCATGGGACACAAGCCCTTCCTGCTCATTGCCGACTACCTCACCCGTCAGGGAATTGCCGTGCTGCGCTACGACGATCGCGGTGTGGGCCGTTCGAGCATCGCCACGGGTTATGAAACCACCCTTGACCTTGCCCAAGATGCCATGGCAGGTGTGCGCTACTTGCGCGGCCGTGCCGACATCGATGCCTCGAAAGTGGGCATCATTGGCCACAGCGAGGGCGGACTGATTGCCATGATAAACGCTGCCGAGTATCCCAAGGAGGTGTCGTTCATCGTGTCGCTTGCAGGCCCCGCACTCAAGGGCAAGGACTTGATGATTGCCCAAAACATGATGATTATGGAGACGCAAGGCATTGAAGCACCGGCCGAACTGAAGGATATGATTACCAACCTGTTCACCACCATCGACGAGAGCAAGGACATTGCCTCGTTGCGCACCCAGCTGCAGTCGATGCTGGGCGACTATCCCCAATTCCGTAGCCAGATACCTGTACTCACCTCGCCAGGCTATGTGGCAATGGTCAAAATGGACCCGACACCCTATCTCAAGAAAATCAAGTGCCCCATGTTGGCACTGAATGGTGCATGGGACTCGCAAGTGGCTGCAGCCGAGAATCTTGCTGTCGTCAAAAAGCAGGTGAAGCAGGCCGAGGTGAAGCAGTATGACCGACTCAACCACCTGTTCCAGACATGCGAGAACCGTGCTGGCAGCATGGCCTATGGACAAATAACCGAGACCATGGCTCCACAGGTACTCGCCGACATGGCTGAGTGGTTGCAACGAGTGACGAAATAGCACCCCGCTCTCTGCAGTGAGAAAAAACACAAATGGAAATAATTGGCATAAAAGTTGCATTTATTCACGAAAAATGTGTAACTTTACAAGTTGAATTGACTACTAATCGTAAATCAGTAACAACCTAATAAATTAAAATTATGAACAACGATCCAAATCTCAACCCCAACAATGGGGGAAATCAAGGCATGAACTTTGATATGAAAAACGGCATGAACGGCCTGAATATGGGCAACATCACCGGCAAGCTGGGCAAGGGCTGCAGCGGTCTGGGATGCCTGTTGGCTGCGCTTGCAGCACTCGTCATCTGGGGCATCAGCACCTACAACGGACTGGTCAACGACCAGCAAGAAGTGGAGAAGGCTTGGGCTAATGTGGAAACACAGTACCAGCGCCGCGCCGACCTCATCGACAACCTGGTGAACACCGTGAAGGGCTATGCCAAGCACGAGCGCGAAACCTTTGAGGCTGTGACCAATGCCCGCACCAAGGTGGGTTCGATTGAACTTAACGCCGAAAACCTCGACGAAGAGACTCTGAAGAAATTCCAAAGCGCTCAGAACGAACTGAGCGGCGCCCTGAAGAGCCTTATCGCTGTGAGCGAGAACTATCCCGAACTCAAGGCCAACGAGAACTTCCTGCAGCTGCAAAGCCAGCTCGAAGGCACCGAGAACCGCATTGCTACAGTGCGTGAAGACTTCAACAAGGTGGCTAAGGAATACAACACCAAGATTAAACAGTTCCCGAAGAACATCTTTGCTGGCATCTTTGGCTTCAAGGAGAAACCCTACTTTGCCGCACAGGCCGGTGCCGAGAATGCACCTAAGGTGAACTTCGACTAATCATTATTACTCCCTAAAAACCAATTATGGCACTCGTTGATTTCATTCCCGTAGACGGACAGAAGCGCATTGCTCAGGCCATTACCGAAGCCGAGAAACGCACTTCGGGCGAGATTTGCGTGCACATAACGCCGCGCTGCCGTTTCAGCCCCATCTGGAAGGCTAAACGCAAGTTTAACAAACTGCATCTTTACAAGACGCTGCGACGCAACGCCGTGCTCATCTTCATCGCCTACAAGTCGCAAAAGTTTGCCATCATTGGCGATACTGGAATCAACGACGCCGTACCCGACGGTTTTTGGGATCAAGAGAAAGAAACACTTGCCGCCAGCCTGGCGAATGGTCGCCAGGTTGACGGTCTGTGTGAAATCATCGCACGCATCGGCGAAAGCCTGTCGACCTACTTCCCCGCCGATCGCGAAGACCTTAACGAAATCAGCAATGAAATCACCTATGAAGACTAAACGACTGCAATTGTTTCTGGCACTCGCATTGTGCTCGCTCATGGCAATGGCCGAACTCCAGCTGCCCGAACGTCCCAACCCGCCACGACTGGTCAACGACCTGGCCGGTGTGCTGGGCGACACAAGGGCTATGGAAGACTCGCTCGAGCAGTTTGCCATGAAGACGAGCAACCAGATTGCCGTGATCACCGTCAACGACCTTCAAGGTGAAGACGCATGGTACTATGCTACCCAGCTGGGCCGTAAGTGGGGTGTGGGTGGTGCCAAGCACAACAATGGTGTGATCATCCTCATCAAGCCCAAGAACGAGACAGGCGGGGGCAAGGTTACCATCCAGGTGGGCAAGGGCCTTGAAGGCGCGCTCACCGACGCTTTCTGCTCCACCATCATCAGAAACGAACTCATACCCAAGTTCAAGGAAAACGACTACAACGGCGCCGTGTGGAATGCCCTGCATGTGATTATGCCTGTGGCAGCCGGCGAGTATAGCGAAGAAGAATACAATAAGGATCATGATGATGCCGGTTGGGCCTCGATGATTTGCCTGATTGCCATCATCCTGTTCATGCTCTGGGTCATGAGCCGCAACAATGGCGGTGGTACTGGTACTGGTTCGTCGCGTAACTCAGGCACCTGGGGCGGTCCCATCATTTTCCCGGGCAGTTTTGGTGGCGGCGGCCACAGTGGCGGCGGTTTTGGAGGCAGTTCCGGCGGTGGCTGGGGCGGTTTCGGAGGCGGCAGCTTCGGTGGTGGCGGTGCCAGCGGTTCGTGGTAAATTCTTATAGGTGTAAGAATGAACAAGACACAGGACGGTTCTTTCCAGAGCCGCCCTGCACTTTGTCTATAGAAATGTGGTTGGTGATCAGTCGTGTTTTTTGAGATAGTAGCGGAGACTGATGTGGTCGGGTGAATCGATGTGTGAAATGGTGATGTGGGTGGCATCGGCCTCTTCGATGACGAAGGTGTTCTGCCGCTCGATACCCGTCAGGGAGCACTCGAAACGCTCTGCATCGGGGAAGTTGATGTGAAGTCGATGATTGGCTTCGTCGGCCTCCCAAGTGCCAAACGACTGTTCGTGGTTGTGCAGCGTGTCGTTGGCAGTGATTCTGATGACCTTACTCTGGAACTGCATGTAGAAGTTGCCTTTGTAGTCGGGCACAGGCTGGTCGTCGTGCGCTGTGGTTACCTTTTCGACATGCCAAGTGCCGAACCAGATGCCTATGTCGCCATTGTTGTGGGTGCAAGCAGGCAGAATGAGGGAAAATGCTGCTGCCAGGGAGCACACGAGGGCCGATATGTGTGAAGTGCGTTTCATTTTCCTAAAGTGAAGTTACCGTGATAAGTGACTGATAGCAGACCGCCGGTGTTGTTGCCGTAGAGGGAGCCACGGTCGAAGGCGAACTGAGCCTTAAGTGTGAGTCCGTCGAGCCAGGGTGCCTGATAGGTGCCTTCGAGCATAAACGAGGTGTCGGTGAGCGGGTCATGTGGCATGTAGGGTGTGCCCCACGTCTTGCGGAACGAGAGCATGGCTCTGTAGGAAAGGGTGGGGATGATGTTGCCAGTGACTGCCAGATGGAAGCCTCGCACCAAGTTGTCGGTATATCGCATATAGCCGTCGGTGTTGTAGATGGGCGACTTTACAAAAGGCGAGCCGACCGACATGCCTCGGATGTGGTAGCCGTTGTAGGTATAGTTGTTGTAGTAGTCGTCGGCTCCCGTGGCTTTTGAAGTGATGTGGGTGCCCTCGAAATCGCCTGGTGCCCAATGGATGGGGCCGCTATGATTGGTGAGGTCGATGTATTCTACTACGGCACCGTTGATGAAGCCTTTGTTGGGACTGCGGTACTCGATGCCCCATAGTCCGTCGAAACCGTTGAGCATACCAATGCCCGAGCCGTCTTCCCATATGCGCTGGTGGTAACCGCGTAGGATGTGTCCTGACGCGAGGCGATAGCGTAAGGCTATATCCCAACTGCCCAGGTGGTTACCCTCGACGAACTTGTCGCCGGCACTCTCGCCGCCACTGCCGGCTATGATGGTGCGGAAAAAAGCTTTGATGTCGGCCGCCAACTTGATGGTGCTCACCAATTTTCCGTTAGAAAAGGTACTCATGGAGCCGGCAAATTGGCAAGCCGACTGGGCACCGATGGTAACGGAGAAGGGCTTTTCGGGATTGGTGCGCAGCGCAAACTGCTTGTAGTGGAGCCAGTAGCTGGCCGAAACGAAGTGGTTGTAGTAATTATAGTGGTTGTCGAGCCATTTGCCATCGGCGGGTTTGTAGTAACCCACCTTGCCCTCGATTTGTAGCCATCCCTTGGTGAATGGGATGTTCTGGAAGTTGACAAATCCCAGTTCCGCACCAAATGGCGGCCGTGCGTTGCCGCTCATGATGAGGTCGCCGCTCGACAGCTGGTTGTTGACGATGGGCGACTGTGGTTCTTTGGCGCCGAGGGTGGCTAACACGCCGCGAAACTTGACCTGCGCATAGGCCTGCTGCACCCAGAAACGAGCCGGGTGCTGCGCATTGGGCTTGAACTGATTGATGTCGGGGTCGTAGAACTTATAGTTGACATCGGAAGTATAGCCACTCCATAGTTCGGCACCAAAGCCATAGGAAAAGCGTGTGGTGGTGTCGAGCTGATGCCAAGCCGCTGCGTGGATGAGTGCCGATGATGCCTGTGTGATGGTACCGCCGCGATTGGAGGCGATATAGTAGGGGGCAAAATCGTTGCTGCCGGCATTGGCGGTGGCACCGACCTCAAAGTCGATGTCTATTTGTGCTGCAGTTGCCAGTGGAGCGCATGCAAGAAGGGTTAATATGATAGTGCGGTATAGATTCATAGGTAAAAGCGGGAATCAGAGTCCCGGGGAGTGCAGAGGGTTGTAGGTCTCGATGTGGCGACTTTTCTTGTTGTCGGCAATTTCGTCGATCTTGAAGAAGATGCCCGTTTCCTCAACTTCGCCAAACTCGTGATTGACCGCTGTTCCCACCATGCGCATAGTGGGCGAGAGGCTCATGTAGGCATTGACCAGCGGTGGAATGTTGATGTCGTGTTGGCGAATGTAGGCGTTGAGTTTGTTGTAGTCTTGTTTGAAGTCGTTGCCCACAAAGAAATTGTCGAGCAATTCAGGCTCAGTCTTGGCTGTGACGGGCTGCATGGGCCAGATGAGGCGGTCGGGGTCGGGGAAGTAGATGTTGAGGAAGCGCAGCAGCAGGTCGCGGCAAGGCAGGGGATAAGTGGGATACATGGTCATCTTGCCGAAAAGATACTTGATTTGGGGGTACTTGACGGTGAGCGCACCCAGTCCGTCCCACAGGTTGTCGAGAGCGAATATGGCCTTGACTCCAGCCCTTGTCGATTGGTATTCGGGCCTGACGAACGAGCGGCCGAGTTCAATAGACTCGGGCAAGTACTTCTTGAGGAACTCGGGCGAGAAATGAAACATGTGCGCCATGGCGATGTGTGGGGTGCCATCGTCGCTGATTACCATGTCTTCGCCAAGCAAGAAGCGGTAGGCTCCGATGATTTCGCGTGTCTCGGGATTCCACACAAGCAGTTGTTTGCAAGGAACGGGCATGATGTCGAACTCGTCGATGTCGCAATCTTTGCCGGTACCGCCTCCCGATGCACGGAACGAGATTTCGCGGAGTCGGCCTATTTCGCGCATGGTGTTAGGAGCGCAATGAGCGTCGACAACGTAGATGCGGTTGCCCGCCTTGTTGGTGTGGCGGAGCCAGCGCTCGGGGGTGAGTTCCTGCTCGATGAGTTCGGTCTTGACGGGTTCGATGATATTCTGAATCATGCCTTTTGATTTGAAGAGGGTCCTACATTCTTGAGGTTATAAGTGATGTCGCAGATGCGCTGCGCCTCTTGTGCGGGGTGGGCAGCGTCGAGCGATTCCCAACCGACGGGTTTGCCGAAGTACACCTTGAAATTAGAACCTTTGCACTTGAACATTTCGCCGGGAAGGTAGATCATTTCGTAGTTGAACTTGATGCCAAGGCGTTTTCTCCACTTGGCCCTGCGATAGAAGAACTTGGAGTTCTGTGCGTCGAAGAACACGGGAATGATATCACGCTTCGACTTGATGGCCTGAGTGACGATGAACTTCTTCCACTCGAGGTCGTGGATGGCCCCTTTCTTGCCCATGCGTGAGCAAAGGCCGGCGGGGAAGGTGATCATCTGGTTGTCGCCCTGATACTCCTGCTCGATCATGGCGGCAGCCTGTCGGGCCTGCCTGCCATGCTTGTTTACCGGCAACAGGATGGGTTACAGGGGTTTCACCGCCATGAGCAGGTCGTTGACGATGAAGCGTATGTTGCCGTTGTATCGATGGCCGATGGCCGACATGAGCGCCATGCCGTCGAGTCCGCCCAGTGGATGATTGGACACGAAGATGAAGCGGCCGCTATCGGGAATGTTTTCGGTGCCGAGCAAGGTGGTCTGCACCTGCAGATCGTGCAGAGCGCTGTCAGCAGCTTCAACTCCGGTCTTGGTACCCATATTCACCAGGATTTGATTAAGTTCGTCTTGGTGAATGGCGCGTTCGAGCCAACGCACAGCCCACTTGGGGATGTAACGGTAGTGCTTGGGAAGCTTTGAGCGCAACACCTCATTGAGGTTGATCTGTATGGGTTTGAAGTCGTCCATCGTGAAAAGTCGCAAAAACACTGCTTAGAGTCGAATTGAAAAGCAAAGATAAAAAATATTGGGCACAAAAACACGTAAAGAATTGATATTTTTCACTGAAATGGAATAAAAGTATTAATTTTGCAGAAATTACCGATGAAAAATCGATTCGACAACCCCATGTTACGCAAGAATGGAAATACAAGCCTGACGACAAGCGGCAAATTGCAGCTGCTTGTTGAGGTCGTTGCCTTGGGCGTGCTGGGTATGGTGACCACACGCTGCTTTGGCTTTGCCGACGGGTTGTCTGTCACGCTTGCTATGGCTGTGGCCTATCTGGTGCCACGACTGGTGCTGGGCAGGATGTCGTTTAATTGCCGCAAGTGTAGCTGGCTGCTGCTGGGTGCGGCAATGATGATAATCACGTTTGCAGTCATCAATTTGTGGGATTGGAGCATAGGAAGTGGCGCCACACTACAGGCACCGCACTTGCTCTCCGACGATAGTGGTTATTTTCACTGGGCACAGCATCACTACGATGGAAGTTGCCCTGAACCGAGAATGACGTTTAAAGGCCTGCCCGTGACCATGTTGCTGCTATGGAAAGTGCTTGGTCGGAGTGTGGTGTGGCCTATTGCACTGAATGTGATGATGTTGCTGCTTTCTATCGTGCTCACGGGTGCCACTGCGGTGCGCGTGGCGGGTAACCGGGTGCGATCTGAGGCCGGATTCATTGCTTTCGTGGCCATTCTCATGACGTCGCTGCTGGGCTTCTATGTGTCGCAGGGCATCAGGGTGCAGAAGGAGGCTGGCCTCTATGTGGGCGTGGCACTCATGGCCTATGCACTTGCCCGCATGACTGAGACACAGGTGCGCAACAAGTTGTGGAAAGATGTGCTGCTGTTCACGTTGGGTGCTTTCATCCTTGCCTTCTATCGCAGTAATATGCTCTACTTCATGACGGCTGGCGTGCTGGTGATGCTGGCAGGCAACTGGCGGCTACACTGGCGCTACGCTGTGTTGCTGCTCATTATATGCATAGTAGCGTTCACAATAGGTTTCTTGTGCTCAAGCTACACCATGCTGCAGCAGATGAATATCGCAACGGGGAGCGGTCGCATGAGCGATGTCTTTGCCATGCACACGCCCTCACAATCGCCCTATCGTGGCATTATAGGCAATTACTTCACCTACCCCATCTGGCAACGTATTCTCATGCTGCCTATCACGGCTGCCATTCAATATGTGATACCCTTCCCGTGGCTCTACGAATTTCAGCCCGCCATTGACAGTTGGTTGCCCCGACTGCGGCTCATGTGGTATGTGGTGGGAGGTATGGTGCTCTATTATTACCTGTTCATTGGTTGGCGCAAAGACCGTGGCGTGGGCTCTTGGGGTCTGGTGCCTGCCGTGTGCTATTTGGGCGTGTGCTATA
>JAEEVB010000056.1 GCA_016287065.1 Muribaculaceae bacterium | reverse complement strand
GTCTTGGTGGTGGTCGCCGCTTTCTTGGCTGGTGCCTTTTTGCGGGCGTTCATGGCGGGTGCGATGAGCATGAGTGCCATGAGAATCATGAGAAATTTTTTCATATTGAATTAGGTTTGATTATTTGTAGCGTTTAGCCATTTCGTAGATATCGGTATAAATCTCGCGGTCGGCGTCGGTGAGTTTAAGTCCACGCCGTGCCATAACGCGCTCGGCCAGGGCAAAGAAGTCGTCGAGTTTCACATTCTTGAAACCGGTGGTGCTGCCCCCCTCGCTGAACGAGGCCACAAAATTGCGTGGGAAGCCGGCACCGTGAATGTTCACGCCCACGCCCAGCACGGTTGCGGTGTTGATCATGCAGTTGACTCCCGTCTTGCAGTGGTCGCCCATGATGAGCCCGCAGAATTGTAACCCTGTGCGAATGAAGCGCTTGGCGCCATAATTCCAGAGTTTGATTTCGGTGTAGTCGTTCTTGAGGTTGGATGCGGTGGTTCCGCCGCCAATGTTGCACCACTCGCCGATGACGGCATCGCCAATAAAGCCTTCGTGAGCCTTGTTGCTGTAGCCAATCATGACGGTGTTCTCGACCTCGCCGCCTATCTTGCAGTGTGGCCCCAGTGTGGTTGCTCCATAGACCTTGGCGCCCAGTTTTACCTTGGCATGGTGGCAGGCGGCAAATGGGGCACGGATGCATGACCCCTCCATAACCTCTACATCGGGACCAATGTAGATGGGCCCATCGTGTGTGTTGAGGAAGGCTCCCTCGACGCTTGCCCCCTCCTCGATGAAAATGCGGCTGGGGTCGCCTATCACGGTGTTGGTGGGTGAGATGGGTGCCGACTGTCGACCCTTGGTGATCATTTCAAAATCCTGTTCCAGCACCTTTCCGTTGGCCTCGAAGATGTGGTAGAGATACTGGATGGATATGGGCGCTTTCTTGGGTGTAATGACCTTGGTAAAGCGTCTGTGGTCGAAGTCGCGAGCCGTGCCGTAGAAGGCTATAAGCTGGTCGCCGTAACACAATGCTTCGCCCAGGTTGAGCTTGGTGGTGAGTTCGGCGATTTCGGGTGTGGGGATGATGTGCCCGGCAATCATCAGGTTGTATCGTTTTGCCACTAGTGGGAACTTGCATTTCAGGTAAGACGCGGTGAGATAGGAGAATTTTGTAGCGCCAGTCATGGCAACCCATTTCTCCTCGATGGTTGTGATGCCCATCCTGATTTTTGCAATGGGGCGTGTATAGGTGATAGGGAGGAGGTTTTTCCTCACATCGTTGTCGTCGAAAAAGATAATATTGCGATTGTTCATGCGTTAAAAGGTTGATAGAATGATGTTGTGGGCATTGTTGATGCCCTTTTGTGTTTATGCAAATTTCGTGATTAATTTCGAGTTGTGCAAATGATTTGCTTCAAAATGTGTTTTATGGTGGTTTGGGTGCATACGAAAATGACGGTGAGAAGCGCGGTGTGTGGCGGTTTCAAGGCGGACTGATAGCCTTTGACTTTTAAATAAGGAGAAAAACTTGATTGTTTTCAAAAATATTTGCTATATTTGCAGAAAAACTATTACAAACCTTCAAAAAAAACGAAACTTATGAAAATGTCAAAGATTCTGTTAGCCGCATGTGCTATGTTGGCAATCAATGCGTCGGCGGGTGTTAATCTGTCGAAGTATCTGGGCGCAGCAGTACCCAAGAATGAAGCCAAGGCTGTGCTTGAAAAAGTGTTTATGCACGACCTGGCTGTTCTGGATAAAGTGGATGTTGAAGTGGCCGATATGCAGGAACGCAAAAACGGTGTGAAGGTGGTCTTCTTCTACGTTGGCCGCATGAGCACTCAAATGAATACAGAGCTGTATGCCATGTCGTTTGACTCGGGCTGGAATGCCGTTGACGGCATGATGCTGGGCTACACTGGCGATACACAGTGCGTGAAGATCACAATGCCAGAAGGCTACTATATGGAGACACAACCCGACATGCCCTATAGCATCGTTGCCGACACGCTGGGCGTGGAGCGCACCTATCGCTACGGAACCTCGATAGTGGGCAAGTTCTTTAATCAGGTTGGCACACTCAATAGCTACTATCTCATAGGCCCCGGTGGCATCTTTACCCAGCTTCCTACCCAGGTTTCGGCCGTGGAGAGTCATGGCGACGTGAATGCACGTGGAGCAAACGAACCCGTTATCGGCGAAGTTGAAGGCCTTTACAGCATTCCTGGTGTTAAACTTCTTGATATGGCTCATAAACCCCTCAGTGCCAAGTTTGACATGAAGGAATTAAACAAGCTGGCTAAGGATTTTGTTGACCTTGAGGCATCAAGTGCCGACGAGCCAGCCACTTCGGCATCAAACATCAACGTGGGTGAGTTTGCCCGCTGGAGCACTGCTCTGGGCTTGCGCAATGCCGCACCCTTCCTCACCTGGATTGCCAAGAACAAGGGCAAAGAGGCGTTCAGCAACTTTATGTCGAGAGTCTTACTTGTGAACGAGTTCAAGGAGGCCAACTGGCTGAAGGCGTTAGTTCCTTCGCTCAAGGACAAGAAAGCCCGCCAGTGGTGGCAAAAGTGGATGTCTGAAAAGGGTTTATAATTTCAATTCAAGGTTTCACTTATAATTAGCGCGCTATGAACAACTTAATAAAGAAACTGATTATGGCGTTAACCGTTGTGCTGTCGTCGATTGGAGCATCGGCTGCCGTCGATCTGCTGTCGATGACGACTGACAAGCCGTTGCCTGCCAGCGCTGCGCGGCAGTTGCTGGGCCCGGTGTTTCTTCATAATCCAAATATGCTCGACACGGTGAATGTGGAGATTACCGACATTCAGCGTCGCGACCGCTTTAGTGTGATTTTTGCCTATGCTGGACGTGGCAATAATGGTTTCCCTACTGAGGTGTATGTGGTGACGCTTGACAGCCGTGGTTTCTTCAAGGACGGTGCCCTGCTGGGCATTATGGGTGATGTGCGCAGCCTTGTGATAGACCGTGAACAAGGGATGCGCTATGAACCGAAAAGTGCCATTGCCTATGACCTGACGAGCGACACCATCAAGGTGAAGCGAACCTACACCTTCTTCAGCACACTGCGTGGCGGATATCCCTATGAAAAGGATGGAACTATTTATAACCAGTTTGTGTTAGGCAGTGACGGAACATTGAGGCAGCTGTCGCCCGTGGTAACCGCCATCGAGACGCGTGGCAGCCGCCCAGCAGGCCTGCCTGAACCTCGTGACGGGTCGAAGGTGATAGATGAGAAAACGGTGAATATCGTAAAGGGTGAATATGACGGCTATGGCATGGATGTGCTCATGATGATGCAGACGCCCGTGAGCGCCTTTGATATGGCTCGTGTCAATAACCTGGCGATGTGGGCCGACAAGGTGGAGGCTCGCCCGAATAGTACAGACGACTTTAACGTGGGTATGGTTGCCATTTGGGGCTCGGCCTTGTGCTTGCGTCACGCCCATGTGTCGCTGCCGTGGCTTGCGGCTCATCCTAACGATGACCTGATGGCCGATTGCCTGGCTGGCTATGCAAGCGAGGATAGCTCGATCAAGGCGTGGTTGAAACAGTGCGTTGGCAACCTGAAGGACAAGAAGGCCCGCAAGTGGTGGCAGAAGCAAATAAAGAAAAATGGCTTATAGAGTAGTGTTGCAATTGTAACTGGTTTTGCATTGCTTACACATTATAATATATAATATATGCGCAAGGCGACTTGCGGTGATATGAAACTAATAAGAGGTGCCTGCAGTTGTGCGGGCACCTCGTCTTTTGTGGCAATAGTGTGGGGCGATGGCTAATTTTCTTCGCCAGCCGGGTGATTATTTGCCAAAATTGTGGTAAATTTGCAAAAAATGTCAAGCGATGGAATTTATCGAACAATATATAAAAGGTGTATGGGTGATCAAACCCAAGCGTTTTGGCGACGCGCGTGGCTACTTCTGCGAGACTTTCAAGAAGGAGGAGTTTGAGGCGCACGTGGGCCAGGTGAACTTTGTGCAAGACAACGAGTCGCTCTCGTCGCGCGGTGTGCTGCGTGGCTTGCACTTCCAGCAGGGCGAGTGGAGCCAGGCCAAGCTTGTGCGCGTGTCGCAGGGTAGGGTGCTTGATGTGGCTGTTGACCTGCGTGGCGATAGCCCCACATTTGGCAAGCACATTGCTGTGGAACTTGATGCCATGGAAGGGACTCAGTTCTTCATTCCACGCGGTTTTGCCCATGGCTTTGTGGTGCTGAGCGAGGTGGCGCAATTCCAATATAAGGTGGATAACGTGTATGCACCCCACAGCGAGGTGACCCTGCGCTTTGATGACCCCGAACTTGGCATTGACTGGCCATTGCCTGCTTCGGAACTGCTTTTGAGCGAAAAAGACAAGCGCGGAATCGCGTTAAAAAATATTAAACCTTTTTAAATTATTAAAATTCTTCATTAATTAAACTATCTGAATTTCAGTAAGTTAGGTGGTTTTTGCCTAAAAATAGTGGGAAAAGTGGGTTTGGATGGGGTGAAAAAGCCATAAAAATATTTGGTTATTAGCCAATTAGTGTGTAACTTTGCAACACTTTTGGGCCAAAAAAGCCGCAATTCTTTCGCTAAACGATTGATTTAGTGAGAGAAAATTGTGTGCGAAAAGGGTCCTGAAGCAAAAAATAAAACGATTTATTAACTCAAAACAAAAACGTAAAACAGAACTAAGATGCCAACAATTCAGCAATTAGTAAGAAAAGGCCGTACATCGCTGGAATCGACCAGCAAATCGCCTGCTTTGGACTCTTGCCCTCAGCGTCGCGGTGTGTGCGTTCGCGTTTACACGACTACGCCTAAAAAGCCTAACTCGGCTATGCGTAAGGTGGCACGCGTGAGATTGACCAACGGCAAGGAAGTGAACTCTTACATTCCCGGTGAGGGCCACAACCTGCAGGAACACTCGATCGTGATGGTGCGTGGCGGACGTGTTAAGGACCTCCCCGGTGTGCGTTACCACATCGTGCGCGGTACACTCGACACAGCAGGTGTTGCAGGTCGCACTCAGCGCCGCTCGAAGTATGGTGCCAAGCGCCCGAAAGAGTCGAAAAAGTGATAACCGGCTAAATTACTAACCCAAACAAAAAATTTAAAAACTTAGTTTTTGATTTTATTGGATTGATGAAGAACAGGTTGAGTAAGCGGTCAAAGCGTTGAGCGCTGAAGAACAAAGAAGCAACAACCAAGCAGACAAAAACTACAATTTTAATTTAACAATGAGAAAGGCTAAGCCCAAAAAACGGATCATTCTGCCCGATCCTAAGTTCGGTGATGTGCGCGTAACAAAATTCGTGAATCACCTGATGTATGATGGTAAGAAGAACACTTCTTACACTATTTTCTACGGTGCCCTCGACCTTGTGGGCAAGAAGATGGAAAAAGAGGAGAAGACTCCTCTGGAGATCTGGAAGGCCGCATTAGAAAAAGTTACTCCTCAAGTGGAGGTGAAGTCGCGCCGCATTGGTGGTGCCACCTTCCAGGTGCCTACTGAGATTCGTCCCGACCGCAAAGAGTCGATATCAATGAAAAATCTTATCAACTTTGCACGCAAGCGTGGCGGCAAGACCATGGCCGACAAGCTGGCAGCAGAAATCATTGATGCCTACAATGAGCAGGGTGGCGCATTCAAGCGCAAAGAGGACATGCACCGCATGGCCGAAGCAAACCGTGCATTCGCTCATTTCAGATTCTAAAATCGCTACACGATAAATGACGACTGACAAACAGCTGAAATACACGCGCAACATTGGCATCATGGCTCACATTGATGCCGGAAAGACTACCACGTCGGAGCGCATCCTGTACTATACCGGTCTTACTCACAAGATTGGTGAGGTGCATGATGGTGCCGCTACGATGGACTGGATGGTGCAGGAGCAGGAGAGGGGTATCACTATCACCTCGGCTGCCACTACAGCATTCTGGAACTACAACGACGACAAATTCAAAATCAACCTGATTGACACTCCGGGACACGTTGACTTCACTGTTGAGGTAGAGCGCTCCCTGCGCGTGCTTGATGGCGCTATCGCCACCTTCTGCGCTGTGGGCGGTGTTGAGCCTCAGAGTGAAACCGTGTGGCGCCAGGCCGATAAGTATAACGTGCCTCGCATCGCCTATGTGAACAAGATGGACCGCTCGGGTGCCAACTTCTTTGAGGTTGCCCGCCAGATCCACGACATTCTGGGTGCCAATCCTTGTCCTATTCAGCTCCCCATCGGTGCTGAAGAGAACTTCAAAGGCATTGCCGACCTCATCACCATGAAGGCTCTCTATTGGCATGACGAGACCATGGGCGCCGAGTATGACATTGATGAGATTCCGGCCGACATGCTCGAGGAGTGCGAGAGCTATCGCGACAAGATGCTCGAGACTATCTCTGATTTTGACGAAGATTTGATGTCGAAGTACCTGGATGCTCCCGAGACCATCACGGTAGACGAGATCAAGCGTGCGCTGCGTGCTGCCACTCTCCAGATGGAGATTGTGCCTATGCTGTGCGGCAGTTCGTTCAAGAATAAAGGCGTGCAGCCGCTGCTCGATGCAGTGTGCGCCTATCTGCCCAGCCCGGCTGATGCAGCCGAGGTGACCGGGCATGCTATTGACAACCCCGACAAAGTTGAAGTGCGCAAGCCCGCTTTCGAAGAGCCTTTGTGCGCACTCGTGTTCAAGATTGCCACCGACCCCTTCGTGGGACGCCTGGTGTTCTTCCGTGTCTATTCGGGTCAGATTGACTCGGGCAGCTACGTGTACAATTCCCGCACTGGCAAGAAGGAGCGCATCTCTCGCCTGTTCCAAATGCACAGCAACCATCAGAACCCCATGGAGGTGATTGGCTGCGGTGACATTGGCGCTGGCGTGGGATTCAAGGACATTCGCACTGGCGACACGCTGTGTGCCGAGAACAAGCCCATCGTGCTCGAAGCCATGGACTTCCCCGATCCAGTGCTGGGTATCGCCGTAGAACCTAAGACACAGAAGGATATCGACAAGTTGGGCGTGGGCCTTCAGAAGCTTGCTGAAGAAGACCCCACCTTCCAGGTTGAGTCGAACGAAGAGACGGGTCAAACCATCATTCGCGGCATGGGCGAGTTACACCTTGATATTATTATAGACCGTCTGCGTCGTGAATTCAAGGTGGAATGCAACCAGGGCCGTCCGCAAGTGACCTATAAGGAAGCCATCACCAAGCCTGTGGAGCTGCGTGAAGTGTTCAAGAAGCAGACAGGTGGTCGCGGCAAGTTTGCCGACATCATTTGCCGCATTGAGCCCGTTGACGCTGACTTCGAGGGTAGCCTGCAATTCATCGACGAGGTGAAGGGCGGCGATATCCCCAAGGAATATATCCCCGCAGTGCAGAAGGGCTTCCAGATGGCCATGCGCAATGGTGTGCTCGCCGGCTATCCCGTCGAGACCCTGAAGGTGACCCTTATCGATGGCTCCTACCATCCCGTGGACTCTGACCAGCTCTCGTTTGAGCTGTGTGCACAGGCTGCCTTCCGCAGAGCTTGCGCCCAGGCTGCTCCCGTGCTCATGGAGCCCATGATGAAGGTAGAGGTGGTGACGCCCGAAGAGAATATGGGTGACGTGATTGGTGACCTTAACAAGCGTCGTGGCCAAGTCGAGGGCATGGAATCGAGCCGCAGCGGTGCTCGCATCGTGAAGGCTGTTGCTCCGCTTGCCGAGATGTTTGGCTATGTGACTGCCTTGCGCACGATCACATCGGGCCGTGCAACGTCGACCATGTCGTTCTCGCACTACAGCGAGGTAGCCAAGTCGATAGCAGAGAAGGTGCTTGCCGAGTGTGGCGGCCGCGTTGAATTATTGAAATAAAAATTTATAATTAAAGATATGAGCCAGAAAATTAGAATTAAATTGAAATCTTACGATCACAACTTGGTCGACAAGTCGGCTGAGAAAATCGTTAGAACAGTGAAGTCTACAGGTGCTGTGGTGAGCGGTCCTATACCTCTGCCCACTCACAAGCGCATCTTCACCGTGAACCGTTCCACTTTTGTGAACAAGAAGTCGCGTGAGCAGTTCCAGCTGTCTTCTTTCAAGCGCCTCATCGACATCTACAGCTCAACAGCCAAGACCGTCGACGCTCTGATGAAGCTCGAACTCCCCAGCGGTGTGGAAGTGGAAATCAAGGTGTAGTACATTACACATTATTTAATTGAGATTTATTTAGTAACAAATTATTTAAAATTTCAGAGAAATGCCAGGATTATTAGGAACAAAAATCGGAATGACATCCGTTTTCAGTGCCGACGGCAAGAACGTGCCGTGCACTGTTATCGAAGTTGGTCCTTGTGTTGTTACTCAGGTTAAGACCCTTGAGAAAGACGGTTACGAAGCTCTGCAGCTCGGCTATCAGGAAAAGAAAGCCAAGCACACAACGAAGCCCGAAGCCGGTCACTTCAAGAAAGCCGGAGTGAAACCACAAAGACACTTGGCCGAGTTCAAGAATTTTGAAGACGAATACAAGTTGGGTGACACAATCACCGTCGACTTCTTCAACGACGCTTCGTTTGTTGATGTTATCGGTACTTCAAAGGGTAAAGGATTTCAGGGCGTCGTGAAGCGTCATGGCTTTGGTGGCGTGGGTGACAAGACTCACGGCCAGGACGACCGTTATCGTGCACCCGGTTCGATTGGTGCCTGCTCTTATCCCGCAAAGGTGTTCAAGGGCATGCGTATGGCCGGCCAAATGGGTAACGAACGAGTAACCGTTCAAAATCTTCAGATTATTAAAATTATTCCTGAGAACAATCTGCTCGTAGTGAAGGGTAGTGTTCCCGGAAGTAAAGGTTCAATCTTATCAATCGTGAAATAATGGAACTCGCAGTATATAACATCAACGGACAGGAAACAGGGCGCAAGGTGACTCTCAATGATGCCGTTTTCGGTATCGAGAACCCCAGTGAACACGCCGTGTATCTCACTGTGAAGCAGTATCTGGCCAACCAGCGTCAGGGTACTCACAAAGCAAAAGAAAGAAGTGAAGTTTCAGGTTCAACCAAGAAGCTTGGTCGCCAGAAAGGTGGCGGCGGTGCACGTCATGGCGACATCAACTCGCCTGTGATGGTAGGTGGTGGTCGCGTGTTCGGTCCCCGTCCCCGCAATTATAGCTTCAAGCTCAACAAGAAGGTGAAAGACCTCGCTCGCCGTTCGGCTCTCACTTTCAAGGCTCAGAACAACCAGATTCTCGTAGTTGAAGACCTCAACTTCGATGCTCCCAAGACCAAGGATTTCGTGAACATCACGAAGAACCTCAACATAGCCGACAAGAAGATCGTGCTCGTGCTGAACGACAAGAACGAGAACGTATACCTCTCGGCTCGCAACGTAGAGAATGTGTATGTGATTTCTGCCAAGGACCTCAACACCTATCGCGTGCTCGACAACAAGGCACTGGTGATGACCGAAAGCAGTGTTGCTATTATTAATGAATTTTAATCACAGAGGAGGTAACAACAATGGATATCAGCATTATTCCTATCGTTTCTGAAAAGGCAAATGCCATCAGCGAACACACTAATCGTTTTTCATTCAAGGTATCTCCCAACGCTAACAAGGACCAGATCAAGTCTTTGATCGAGAAGCTCTATGACGTGAAGGTTGTTGGCGTGAGCACAATGAACTACGAAGGCAAGAAGAAAATGCGCTACACCAAGCGCGGAATCCAGCGCGGCAAAGTGGCAGCTTTCAAGAAAGCAGTCGTGACCGTAGCTGAAGGACAAACCATTGATTTCTATAGTAATCTTTAATAAAAACAAATGGCAGTAAGAAAATTGAAGCCCACAACACCGGGGCAAAGACACAAGATTATTGGTGTATTTGATAACATCACTGCTCGTACACCAGAAAAGTCTCTTACGGTCGGCAAGCGCTCAACCGGCGGTCGCAACAACGAGGGTCACCTCACCATGCGTTATCGCGGTGGCGGTCACAAGCGTAAATATCGCTTCATCGACTTCAAGAGAAATAAAGACGGTGTACCAGCTCGTGTAAAGTCGATCGAGTACGATCCTAACCGTTCGGCTCGCATTGCTCTGCTTTACTATGCAGATGGTTATAAGGCTTACATCATTGCCCCCAACGGCTTAGAGGTGGGTGCAATCGTTGAAAGCGGTGAGAACGTAGCCCCTGAATTGGGAAACGCGCTTCCACTCAGTCACATTCCTGTTGGTACTTTAATTCACAACATTGAATTGCGTCCTGGTCAGGGTGCAGCTATGGCCCGCAGTGCCGGCACATTTGCCCAGCTCACCTCTCGTGAGGGAACTTACGCAATCATCAAATTACCTTCGGGCGAAACCCGCAAAGTGCTTGCCGCTTGCAAGGCAACCGTGGGTGTTGTAGGAAACAGTGACCACGCCCTCGAGCAGTCAGGTAAGGCTGGTCGTTCACGCTGGCTCGGTCGTCGTCCTCACAACCGTGGTGTCGTTATGAATCCTGTTGATCACCCAATGGGTGGTGGTGAAGGCCGTCAGTCAGGTGGTCATCCCCGTTCACGCAATGGTCTCTATGCAAAGGGCTTGAAGACACGTTCACCGAAGAAGCATTCTTCGAAGTATATTATTGAAAGAAGAAAGAAGTAATTTGATTAAAAATTAAACTATGAGTCGTTCATTAAAAAAAGGCCCTTACATTAGTGTAAAGCTCGAGAAGAAAGTCGACGCCATGAACGAGAGTGGCAAGAAGAGCGTGATCAAGACCTGGTCGCGTGCATCGATGATTGCTCCCGAATTTGTAGGTCACACCTTCGCTGTACACAATGGTAATAAGTTCATTCCCGTTTACGTTACCGAGAACATGGTAGGTCACAAGCTGGGCGAATTTGCTCCTACTCGCACCTTCCGTGGACATAGCGGCAACAATAAATAATGGGCCGGGAATAGTATTCATTGACAAAAAAAGAATTAAATACAATGGGTAAGAGAAAAAGAGAATCAGCAAATGCGATTAAAGAAGCTCGCAAAGAGCAGAACTTCGCCAAGCTTAAAAACGTGCCCAGCTCTCCTCGCAAGATGCGTCTGGTGGCTGACATGATTCGCGGCGTGGAAGTATCGAAGGCTCTTGGTCTGCTTCATTATTCAACCAAACATGCTGCTAAGGACGTTGAAATGCTCCTGAAATCGGCCATTTCGAACTGGGAACAGAAGAATGGCAGGAAAGCTGAAGATGGCGAACTGTATGTGAAGACAATCTTCGTAGATTGCGCTCCCATGCTGAAGCGCCTTCGCCCCGCTCCTCAAGGTCGCGCCTACCGCATTCGCAAGCGCAGTAACCACGTGACCCTCTATGTTGACACTTTTAATAAAACCTCTAAAGACGCATAATAAAGAATATGGGACAGAAAGTAAATCCAATTAGCAATCGTTTAGGTATCATCCGTGGCTGGGATTCAAACTGGTACGGTGGTAGTAATTATGGCGATACTCTGCTTGAGGATAGCAAAATCCGCAAGTATCTGAAAGTGCGTCTGGCCAAGGCTAGCGTTTCACGCATCGTTATTGAAAGAACTCTGAAGCTGGTTACCATCACCATCTGCACTTCTCGTCCGGGCCTGATCATTGGCAAGGGCGGTCAGGATGTTGACAAGCTGAAGGAAGAACTGAAGAAACTCACCGACAAGGATGTTCAGATTAACATCTACGAAGTGAAGCGTCCCGAACTCGACGCCGAAATCGTGGCCAGCAACATCGCACACCAGATCGAGGGCAAGATTGCCTATCGTCGTGCCGTGAAGATGGCTATCGCATCGACCATGCGTCTGGGTGCCGAGGGCATCAAGGTTCAGGTGAGCGGTCGCTTGAATGGCGCCGAAATGGCTCGCTCTGAAATGTTCAAGGAAGGTCGTACCCCGCTGCACACTCTTCGTGCCGACATCGACTATGCACTGGTGCCTGCGCTCACTAAGGTGGGTCTGATTGGTATCAAGGTGTGGATTTGCCGTGGCGAAGTCTATGGCAAGCGTGACCTTGCTCCTAACTTCACCAACAACAGCAACGAGCGTCGCTCGGGCGGTAACGGTCCTCGCCGTGGTGGTTTCAGAAACAAGAAAAACAATCGTTAAGTTTTCCATTTTAACACTTTAGACAGAAATGTTACAACAACCGAAAAGATTAAGATATAGAAGACCAGCCGACGGTCGCAACCGCAAGTTTGCGAAACGTGGCACTCA
>JAEEVB010000055.1 GCA_016287065.1 Muribaculaceae bacterium | reverse complement strand
GAGCACTTCCACAATCTTGCCATAAGGCACCGAGATGTCGGCGTGGAGGGCAACGAACTGGTGCTCGCCATCATTCTCGTTCTTCACGGCCTGCAGGAAACCCTCGAGCTGGTCATAGGGCAGCGGGCGCGGCTCCGATTCCTGGAGCGAGTCGTTCTGTGCCACAAGCAGCTGCTGGTTCTCGTCGATATAGAGTCTTGTGTTGGGCTTGAGTGTGGTCGTCTGGCTGCTTTGAGGCAGATTGATTTCCAGCGCCGAAGGAAACACAAAGGTCGACGTCACCATGAAGAAGATGAGCAGCAGGAAGATGACGTCGGTCATCGAAGCCATGCTGAACATTGACAGTTGGTCGTGTTGTCGTTTTAGAGCCATTGCGTTACGAGTTATTTCACCGGTTCATTGAGCAAGTCCATAAAGTCCATGGTGCTGCCTTCGAGCTTGTTCATCACTTTCTTTACGCGAGAGGTCAGGTAGTTGTAGGCAAACAGGGCTATGATACCCACCACGAGACCAGCCACAGTGGTGACCAGAGCCTCATAGATGCCGCTCGACAGGATGGTGATGTTGGCATTGCTGCCGGCGTTGGCCACTGCCATGAAGGCCTGCACCATACCCGTTACCGTTCCCAAGAAACCTATCATGGGAGCGCCGGCTGCGGTGGTGGCAAGCCACGAGAAGCCTTTCTCGAGCCTTGAGATTTCCATATTACCCACGTTCTCAACAGCCACAAGCACGTCGTTCATGGGGCGCCCGATGCGGGTAATACCCTTCTCGATCATGCGAGACGAGGGAGTGTTGGTGGTTTTGCACAAGTGCAGTGCTTCGTCTACCTGTCCGCCATGGATGTAGTCGCGAATGCGTTGCATGAAACCCTTGTCCTCTTTGTTCACCGAGTTGATGGCAAAGCAACGTTCAAAAAAGATGTAGATACTGATGATGGCCAGGATGGCGAGCGGAATCATGATCCAGCCACCTTTCATGGCGAGTTCCCATACGGTCATGTCCGACACTTGGCTGGCTGCTGCGGCACCTTTTTGTGCTACAGCCGTCTGTGCAAGAATAAAAGTTGTAGAAGACATATTTCTAGAATAATTGTAGTGATTTGATTTCTTGATTACGATTTATTGTTATCTCAGGCACTCCTTGTAGGCCTTCACTGTCTGTTCCAGTCCCAGATAGAGTGCATCGCTGATGAGCGCGTGACCGATAGAGACCTCCATGAGGTAGGGCACGTGGTCCTTGAAGTATTTCAGGTTCTCCAAGTTCAGGTCGTGACCGGCATTCACACCCAGGCCCACACTGTGGGCAGCTTCGGCGGCACGGGTGAAGGGGGCCACTGCCTCCTCGGCATTCAGGTGATAGTTCTTGGCGTATGGCTCGGTATAGAGTTCTACGCGGTCCGTGCCCGTCTTGGCGGCGAGCTTGATGTTGTCGACGTCGGTTCCCACGAAGATGCTGGTGCGTATGCCCTTTTCCTTGAGCCGGTCAACGATAGAGGTGAGGAACTCCAGGTTGGGTTCAATTTCCCAGCCTGCCGACGAGGTGAGCGCGTCGGGCGCATCGGGAACAAGGGTTACTTGCGAGGGCTTGACCATGAGCACAAGTTTCATGAAGTCTTCACTGGGATAACCTTCGATATTGAATTCGGTGCGAATGAGCGGGCGCAACGCAAACACATCGTCATGCCTGATGTGGCGTTCGTCGGGACGGGGATGCACCGTGATGCCGTTGGCTCCGAATCGCTCGCAGTTCACAGCCACGCTCTCTACATTGGGAATATCGCCTCCACGGGCGTTTCGCAAGGTTGCAACCTTATTGATATTGACACTTAAATTAACCATGATAAATCATTTACAAGCTAATTAGACCTTAGTTTCACAAATAATGCTTATCTTTGCCATTGCTAAGGTTATGCAAAAATAAGAGGAATTAATGAGAAATGAAAACCTTTTTGCGGGAATTTCGTTTTTTATCATCTTTTTAAACGCATTTTTAGATAGATTATGAAAATAACTATTTTTGGCAACGAATATCACCACGATGTGCTCCCCCACATTCAACATCTTGCACAAGAGCTGATTGAGCATGGTGTGGAGCTGCAGGTCGAGGAATCATACCTGAGTTTCTTGAGTCGGCACCAGGTGCCTTTCACACGCAGTGTGAAAGCAATGGAAACTCCCGACGACACCGATGTGGCATTGAGCCTGGGCGGTGACGGCACTTTCTTGCGCACATCCAAGGTGGTTTCCCGCCACGGGGTGCCCATCATGGGCATCAATGCCGGACATCTCGGCTACCTCACCACGGCCCACATTGAGCAAACACAGCTGGTGGTGGAGGCATTGCTTAGCGGAAACTACCGCGTTGAGAAACGCTCTATGCTGCAAGTGATGAGCAACGGACATGGCGGTTTCCCATGCGCGCTCAACGAGGTGGCGCTGCTGCGCCAAGACACATCGTCGATGATCGAGGTGGATGTGCTCATCGACGGCACGCCGCTCACCACCTACAAGGGCGACGGACTGCTCGTGTGCACCCCTACAGGATCCACTGCCTATAACCTGAGCGTGGGCGGCCCTGTGCTCGAGCCGCTTTCGCGCTGCGTGGTGCTCTCGCCCATCTCGCCTCATGCCCTCACGATGCGTCCTGTGGTGATTCGCGACGATGCCACCCTCACCATCACCACCCGCAGCCGCACGGCACTGTATCAGCTGAGCATCGACGGCGACTCGGTGGGTTTGCCCAGTGGCACGGCGCTCACCATCACCCGCGCCCCCTTTGAGGCGCAGGTGGTGCTCCTCAACGACTACAACTTTGCCAGCACCCTGCGCAACAAGCTCATGTGGGGCAAAGACAACCGCGAAGAATAATCCCTGCACACTATGCAATTCTATCTCGATGACCCCGAATTGGGCCGCATCATTGTCAAGGTGCGGCATGGGTCGCACACCATCAGTGCCCGGTGGCACGACGACCAGCTGCACGTGAATGTGCCCAACGGCACGCCCACGGCCACGCTACGCCAGTTTATCGACTCGCACCGCAGCAGCATCGTCAAGCATCGCATGCCAGTCGTCAGTTTTCACGAGGGCCAGGTAATCGAGTGTTTCCAGTGCACTTTGACCCTGGCCGTGCAATCGGTAAAACCTGGGCGCATCATGCTCAAGCACGATGGCGAGAGCAACATCATCGTGAGCTTGCCAGCAGGCACCGACTTCGACTCGGCTTTTGCCCGGCAAAACATCTCGCGGGCTTTGCAGCAGGTCATGGCCAAGGAAGCCGTCAAGCGGCTCATCTCCTATGCCGAGCAACTGGCACAGCGGCTGGGCGTGAGCGTCAAAGGGTTTGAACTGGGTCGTGGCAAGCAGAAGTTGGGGCACTGCACCAGCAAGGGCATCATTCAGCTCTCGCGCAATGTCATGTTCCTTACGCCCGAACTCGTCGACCTCATCATTTGTCACGAGTTGGCGCACCTGCAGCACATGAATCACTCTGCCGACTTCCACGCCCTGTGCAACACCTATCTGGGCGGCCGCGAGAAGGAACTCGAGGCAAAACTCAGGCACTTCTCCTGGCCCATTCTCCGTTGACTTTTATCAATTTTAATTAAAAATGATACAACATAATAGACGACAAATAAGCAGTGCTGCCGAGTTGATTGATCTTATTCATGAGTTGGGGTTTCTGCCCTTGCTCAGGAGCGATATTCCGGGCTTTAGTGCCGAGCAAATGGTCGACGAGGATTGCAGCTATGTGGTGCTGCCCGATGGCGGCTGGGACTGGCCCTTGTGGAAGTGGAAGGGCAGCGTGATTACCGATGGCGGCTGTGTCTATGGCAAGTTTTTCGGCAGCAAGGCGGGTTTCATAGCCATGGAGTGGTGGCCCCACTTCATGAACTGGCGCCATAGTCTGAACGACCCTATCGAGGCGGGATCGGTCGAAGAGGCCATCCTTTCTACCCTGCAGGCGCATGGCAGCCTCATCACACGCGAGTTGCGTGCAGCATGCGGATTCACGGGAGCCAAGATGCGCAGCCGTTTCGATGCCTATGTCACACGCCTGCAGATGCAGTGCCGCATTGTGACCGAGGATTTCGTGTATCCGCGTGACCGGCACAACCGTGAGTACGGCTGGGGATGGTCGTTGCTCACTACGCCCGAGCATCTCTACGGCCGCGAGGCATGCAGCTGCCCGTGCGCTCCCCAGGAGTCGTTTGCGAAAATGCTCAACCACCTGCATCAGGTGCTGCCACAGGCCACCGACGCCCATCTCCACCGCTTGCTCGCCACCAAGCGATAACATGAATGACACTTTTATGTACGAAAAAATGTATTGTAGCTACACTTTTATGTACGAATAATTGTCATCATCATACACTTTTATGTACGAATGAGTGAATTTTGCGGTCTGGCGACCGCGAAATTAGGCTGCGGGAATAATGAGATACTGGAATTTTAGTTGACAAAAGTTTCAATCCCTTTGGGCCGCCCGCCAGCCAAAGGCTGACTCTTGCTTTGAAATTTTGTCGAATATGTTGCATCAGCAACATATTTGCACTAATTTTGCAGTAAAATTAAAAAACAACAATAATGGCACTACAATGTGGAATCGTGGGACTGCCTAATGTGGGCAAGTCTACTTTGTTTAACTGTCTGTCGAATGCCAAGGCGCAGTCGGCAAACTTTCCTTTCTGTACAATCGAGCCAAATGTGGGCGTCATCACGGTGCCCGATGAGCGACTCAATAAACTTGCCGAACTCGTGCACCCGGCACGCATCGTGCCCACTACCGTCGAGATTGTGGACATCGCCGGTCTGGTGAAGGGCGCGTCGAAGGGCGAAGGCCTGGGCAACAAGTTCCTGGCCAACATCCGTGAAACCGACGCCATCATCCATGTGCTGCGCTGCTTCGACGACGACAATGTGACACACGTCGACGGCACTGTCGACCCCGTGCGCGACAAGGAGGTGATCGACACCGAACTGCAACTGCGCGACCTGGAGACCATCGAGAGCCGCATAGGCCGCGTGCAGAAGCAAGCCCAGGCGGGCGACCGAGAGGCCAAGGTGCAGTACGATGTGCTGCAACGCTACTACGAGGCCCTTTCGCAGGGCAAGAGTGCCCGCAGCGTGGAACTGCTCAACAAAGACGAGGAGAAGGTGGCTCATGACCTGTTCCTGCTCACCAACAAGCCCGTGCTCTATGTGTGCAATGTCGACGACACGGCCGCAGCCAGTGGCAACCACTATGTCGACGCCGTGCGCGAGGCTGTGAAGGACGAGCATGCCGAGATTCTGGTGGTAGCAGCACAGACCGAGAGCGAGATTGCCGAACTGGAAACCTACGAGGAACGCCAGATGTTTCTGCAGGAGATAGGGCTGGAAGAGAGCGGTGTGAACCGCCTCATCAAGGCCGCCTATGCACTGCTTAACCTCGAGACCTTCCTCACCGCCGGTCCCAAGGAGGTGCGTGCCTGGACCTTCAAGAAGGGCAGCAAGGCCCCGCAGTGTGCCGGCGTGATTCACACCGACTTTGAGCGCGGCTTCATCCGTGCCGAGGTCATCAAGTACCCCGACTATATCCAGTATGGCAGCGAAGCCGCCGTGAAAGAGGCTGGCAAGATGCATGTCGAGGGCAAGGACTATGTGTTCCAGGATGGCGACATCGTGGTGTTCCGCTTCAATGTATAAAATAACCTGGTGCTGATGGAGCAAGCGAATAAACGAACGGTGAAATTCGAGACCTTGGGGTGCAAACTCAATTTCTCGGAGACGGCAACGCTGGGCAGCCTGCTCGCCGAGCGGGGCTATGCCACCGTGCAAGGCGACGCCGTGCCCGATGTGTGCGTGGTGAACACCTGCAGCGTCACCGAACTCGCCGACAAGAAGTGCCGTCAGCACATTCGTTCGCTCATCAAGCGCTACCCCGATACCCTGATGGTGGTCACGGGCTGCTATGCGCAACTCAAGCCGCACTCCATTGCCGAGATTCCCGGCGTCGACATTGTGCTGGGCAACGAGCAGAAATTGGACATTGCACAATATGTTGACCGATGGATGGCCGACCGCCAGACAGTGTTGGAGGTGACTCCTCACAACGACATACGCCGTTTCTCGCCCTCGTGCGAGTGTGGCGACCGCACGCGCTATTTCCTGAAGGTGCAGGACGGCTGCGACTACTTTTGCTCCTACTGCACCATTCCCATGGCGCGAGGCCGCAGTCGCAGCGGCACCATCGAGAGCCTGGTGGCACAGGCCCGCGAAGTGGCGGCTGCCGGCGGCAAGGAGATTGTGATAACAGGTGTGAACATTGGCGACTATGGCAAGAACACCGGCGAGCGTTTCCTCGACCTGATTCAGGCTCTCGATGGGGTAGAAGGCATTGAGCGCTACCGCATTTCGTCGCTCGAACCCGACCTGCTCACCGACGAGATCATCACCTTCTGCGCCCAGTCGCGTGCATTCATGCCGCATTTCCACATCCCGCTGCAGAGCGGCAGCGACGAGGTGTTGCGCCTCATGCGCCGCCACTACGACCGCAGCCTGTTTGCCGAGAAAATAGCCCGCATCCGTCAGGTGATGCCCGATGCCTTTGTGGGCGTGGATGTGATGGTGGGCACACGCGGCGAGACACCCGAGTGCTTCACCGACTCGCTGCAGTTCATCGCCAGTCTCGAAGTGCAACACCTGCATGTGTTCCCCTATAGCGAGCGCCCTGGAACTATGGCATTGCGCATCCCCTATATTGTGGACCAGAAGACCAAGCAGGAGCGCGTGGCGCAAATGATGGCGCTCAGCGACCGTCTGCAGCGCGCCTTCACCGAGCGATACCTGGGCACAGTTCGCCCCGTGCTCATGGAGCAGCCTGCCGAGAATAGTGCTGTGATGCATGGCTTCACCGACAACTACATTCGTGTGAATGTGCCGCCTTGTGCGCGTTTAGTCAATAAGGTGGTGCCTGTGCGCCTGTTGAAGATGAACCCCGACCTGAGCGTAGATGCTGAGGTCGTAGAAGAGGAGGTGCAGCCATGACGCAGCGCACGCAGAACATATTGCTTGCGCCCGTGGGCTGGCTGTTAAAGCTCTACGCCCTGATGCCCTGGTGGCTGCTCTATGCCCATGCCACGGGCATGTACTTCCTCGCGTACTATGTGTTGCGTTATCGCCGCAAGGTGGTGAAACAGAACCTGATAGAGTGCTTCCCCGACAAGTCCGAAGCCGAACTGAAAAAGATTGAGAAAGAGTACTATAAGCACTTTGCCGACTACTTTTTCGAGACCATCAAGATACCCCGCATCAGCGACGACGAAATCAAGCGTCGCGTGAAGTTCACCAATGTGCATCTCATCGACGACGCCCTCGACAGGGGGCAGTCGGTCATGCTCTATGCCTCGCACTATGGCAACTGGGAGTGGATTACCTCGGTCATGCTCTGGTTGCGCCCCGAGACCCGCAAGCGGGGTGGGGTGCTGGGGCAGACCTATCATCCGCTCGAGAATCCGTGGTTCGACCGCTACTTCCTCAAGTTGCGTCAGCATTGGGGCACGATATGCATTCCTGGCAAGCAGGTGTTCAGAGTGATGTTGCGCAGTCAAAAGCAAGGCAAACCCATTGCGTTGGGCTTCATCAGCGACCAGCACCCGTTGAAGGGCGACGAGGGGCATGTGATCAAGTTCCTCAATCACCCCACGGCCATGATTACCGGCACCGAACTCATTGCCAGCAAGCTTGATATGCGTGCGCTGTGCTTTGATATGCGCAAGGTGAGCCGCGGACACTATGAGGTGGACCTGGTGCTGCTGAGCGACCATGCTTCGCAGGAGAAGAAAGGCGACATCACCAACCGCTACGCCCGACTGCTCGAGAACCGCATCAATGCCGAGCCCGCCTATTGGCTGTGGACGCACAAGCGCTGGAAACGCAAAGTGGAATATCCCGAAGGATACATCACTGACAACTGATATCTGACAACTGACAACTGAAAACTACAATGAAACCTGTAGCCGTCATCATACTCAACTGGAACGGAGCCAATCTGCTGCGTCGCTATCTGCCCACAGTGCTTGCGGGCACCAGTGCCGACCTTGCCGATGTGATTGTGGCCGACAACGGCAGTACCGACGACAGCCGCCAGGTGCTTGAGCACGAATTCCCCACAGTCAAAACGCTCTACTTCGACCAGAACTATGGCTTTGCCGAGGGCTATAACCGCGCCATTGCCCAGGCCGAGGGTTACCGCTACACGGTGCTGCTCAACAGCGATGTGCGCACACCTGCCGGTTGGCTCGAACCCCTCTACCACTACTGCGAGGCTCACCCCGAGGTGGGGGCCGTGATGCCCAAACTCTGGCAGGATCGCGACGATGACCGTCAGGTGTTTGAATATGCCGGTGCGGCAGGCGGTTTTCTCGACAAGCATGGCTACCCCTATTGCCGAGGCCGCATCTTCGACACCATCGAGGACGACCGTGGGCAGTACGACGGCGAGCCGGCCGACATCTTCTGGGCCACGGGAGCGTGCCTCATGGTGCGCACCGCCCTTTATGAGCAGGCTGGCGGACTCGACAAGGACTTCTTTGCCCACATGGAAGAGATTGACCTGTGCTGGCGCATTCTGCTCACTGGCAGCAAGATAAGGGTGGTGCCCGAGAGTCATGTCTACCACTTGGGCGGTGGCAGTCTGCCACAGGGCAACCCGCGCAAGACCTATCTCAATTTCCGTAACAGTCTGCTGCTGTTGCACAAGAATCTGCCCCAGCGAGAGGGCAAGCGGCTGCTCATCGTGCGCCGCCTCTACGACACGCTGGCATTCTTCATGGCACTGGTCAAGTTGCATGGTGGTGATGCCAAGGCCATCCTGCGTGCGCACCGCGACTTCCGCAAGATGCGTGGCAACTACACCTCGCACCCGTCACACAACCTGCTCAAAGTCATTCCTGAGTGTCGCCGCAATATCGTCGTCGACTACTACCTGCGCCGTCGCCGCACCTTCTAAAATTTGCAGATGAATTGAGTAATTATTTAAAGCTTCAATCAATATGACGACTAAGATTTCTTCAATAACTCGCTGCATCGCTACTGTAGCGGCCATTCTAATAGCTTTTGGCTTCACATCTAATGCACAGAAGATGGCAAAACTCTCTGTGCCAGTCGATACACTGAAGGCACGCGCTGCTGCCGATGGCGAGCGTTATAACGCCCTCTTGGCGCGTTTCATCGCGGCCGACACAACTCTAACAGTCGAAGAAGCAGCACTCGTCTACTATGGTTACTACGACGCACCCATCGAACGAAAGGCCCCATCGATAACCGAGCGCTTCAATGCCCTTGACTCGGTGAAGGCGGGTAATTACGAAGCTGCTTACACTATGCTGGCCAAACTGATTGAGAATAATCCCGTAGCGGCTCAGGACATCTATAAGGCTTACTTGTGTGCCAAAAGTACTGGCCGGACTGAGGAAGCAAAGTGTCTGCTCCATAAGTCGCTGCTGCTTGCGCGAGTGATAATGGCCAGTGGCGACGGCAAAACTCTCGACACTGCATTGTGCGTCAATGAAATCAGCGACGAGTATTTCTTTTTGTACGACATTGTGAAAGCCCCGCGCATAAAAAGTCAGCGACTGGAAATTCACGATGGCCACAAGTATGATATTCTAACCATAGAGGCAAACGGCAAAACCTCAGATATCTACTTCCTCACCTTTATGTCAGCCGCTGACATTCTTCTCAACTGAGAACTTTTCGAACACCCAAAGCGATCGACCCAGTGTCTCGGCTGCCGAGCCAGCGCCATAGTCGGGCACAACCCAGGAGATCAGGTCGCGCTCAACTAACTGAAGATTTGTTCCTTATTATGGTTTCAAAAGGTTGATAGGGGCGACATAAACACCGTCTTCGCGTCGATAGGCGCTGCCGACAGCCGTAAGAACCATCAGGAATGATGGGGCTTTTTCATCGCTTTTTTCTTCAATTTTTGCTTTTAGTTTTTTCAATGATGAGGCACCGGCTTCAATCAAATCTTCTCCACCAAGTTTGATTTCAATGGCTCCCCATTGGCCATTTTCCAGATGAACCACAGCATCACACTCTAATCCGGATTTATCTCTATAATGAAGAACTTCTCCGCCATAGATGCCTGCATACACTTTGAGGTCGCGAACGGCCATGTCCTCAAAAAATAAGCCAAAACTTTCAAGGTCATGAAGTAAGTCTTCTGGTGTTACACCTAAAGCTCTGCAGGCTATAGATGTATCCACAAAATGCCGTGTTGGGGTCGAGCGAATAGTTGTCTTAGAGCGGATATTGGGATTCCATGCTCGCATGTCCTCTAAAATGTAGAGATCTTTCAATGCCTCTAGATAATCATCAAATGTCTTTGCGTCCATCGTCCTCTCGTTACTCTGACGAACATCGGCAATGATTGTAGAGATTGACGCTTCTGTGGAAATATGGCGCGCGTAACTGCGCAGAATCATCTTCAGCACTTCGGGCTTCTTGTTGCGGAACCGCTCATTCTCCTGATCTTCGAAAACAAATAGACTATTCCAGTAATTCTTTGTAATCTCAATGGCAATATCTTTCTGAGCCAGTACTGAAATGGGCCAACCGCCACGGCACAGCAGATGAGCAACTTCTTCAAGTGTGAAATCCTGATTTGTGTCCCATGGAAAGTTTACGCCACCATGAAACAAATCTGCTAGAGAAACGGTACCTTTTGATTCTTGGGACTCCCACAAACTCATGGGGCGCATCATTACCGGTGCAATTCGGCCAGCACCACTATGATGAACTTCTGTCTTATCGGCAGGGGTTGAACTACCCGTGAGAATGTATTTGCCAAACACATAGTTAAAGTCCAGATCGTCTTTAATGTGATTCCAAATGTCAGGAGCTTTCTGCCACTCATCAATAAGCCTTGGGGGTTCTCCCTGTAACACGGCTTTCGGGTTCAACCTCGCCATTGTAATAGCCTGCTTTGTATTCAGCTTCACAAAACTCTTTTGATAAAGCATACAAGTGGTTGTTTTGCCACAGAATTTTGGGCCGGCGACAACCACTGCCCCTGAAGTCTTTAACTTCAGTTCTATCTCCTTTTCAATTAGTCTTGAATAGTACATAGTCTGGTTTTTGATTATATTTACGCTGCAAAGATACAAAATTCCTAAGATTGTCCAAATAAAATTCCCATAAATATCCAAAAATAATTCCCAAGATTGTCCGATTTTTCTTACTCCTATGATTTTAGTGTTTATGTTTTGAACAAGTACTCTTGTGTTGTTTTTTTGCGGAAAATGAGCGACTTTGAGCAAAATCTCGGCAGGAAAATGTAAATGAAACGACATTAGTTCACTGCTACGCTGCAATATCGACACCGACAACCTCTGCGACTTCACCGAAATCGGTGGGCGAACTATCTTGGACTGCGTACCGTCATCGTGAGAATGTTGCGTGGCGAGCCAACGCCCATTCAGTCGCTCCACGACATTGTGGACTTCATGCGAAAGAACGAGGCGCAGTTTGTGGAGTTTCGCCACAGCGACACTTACCGCTTGTATCAACCATCAATTTTTGAGAACAAAAAGAAAAGTCACGGATATTTCTTTTGAAACTCATGCTAGTTGAGGAATAATTTGTACCTTTGCATAAACAATATTTTCTTAATTAATAATTAATTAACAATGTGCAGAATATTATCTTTACTAATTCTCGTATCTGCAATGTTCACCATCAACGCTGCAGATAATACTCTAATAGATTCAAAATGGAAAGATTTGATGTATCCACCCCACACATCCCCATATTCAACAAATACTAATACAATAACAAAATTTCCAAATCTTCTTATCGGAGAAACAATATATTTCAATGTTACTGGCAGTTCATATAGAGCAGATGAGTTACATTGCTTCTTTAACATAGAACCTGATACGATTTGGATAAAAAAAAAAGCCAAAAAAGAATCCTGAATTGAATAAGCATTATAAATTGATGCCATATTACCATGGTATTGAGTCTAAATCGTATCTCTATCCACAATATACACCAGCAAAAGAAATAGAGAATATTCATTTTATTGTTGATTCAGTCTCATCTGCACAAGTAGATAGGAGCTCGTATACAACTAATTATTTTTGCGATGTCTACTTAATTAATACTATAACAAATGAAAGATTAATTTGGAAATATAAAATGGACAATTCCATAAGTGATTTAACTCTTTTTTCAGAGTCTGTAGCAGAAAAAATGATAGCACCGGGCTCCAAAATATATATGAAAACCAGTTCTTCGTATTA
>JAEEVB010000292.1 GCA_016287065.1 Muribaculaceae bacterium | reverse complement strand
ACACTATTAAGGAGAGTCGGGCACACCGCTATCGGCTTAATCCCAGCACAGGTCCTTGCCGCGCCAAATGCGCCACTTGTTCTTCATGATCCACTTGATGGGTACCCAAGGTCGGCGCTTCATGTCGTGACGTTCGGTGACGATGAAAGCGCAGTTACGGTCACACTGCTTCACTTTCTCCAGTGCTTCCTTGGCCTTGTCGCTGTTCATAATTTCCTCATACGACTGCTCCTGGATGTTGCCAATAACCCACTCTTCCTTGCTGCCATTGCAGGGCGACACATTGCCCCAGGGGTCGATGAAGAAGAAGTCGGTCAGGGCACCACAAGCAGGACGGTAGCCAGCATCGTCGCCACGCAGGCGGCGGTGAATTGAACGGTTGAAGTAGGCACGGCCATAGTCTTTCAGGCGGTCCTTGAAATGACGGCGTTTCGAGGTGAGCAGCGCTTTGACAAAGAGTTCGTGCTGACGCAAGGCATCTTCACTCACAATCTGGTTGTCTTCTTTATGGAAATACCACGAGTTGTGCACTGCCGAGTTACCCAATTCCACATCCAGTGCGACGCACAGTTCGTAGAGCGAAATTAGGTCTTTGTAGTTGTCGGGTGAAATCACGACCGAGAAACCAATGTTCTTGCATTTGGTCTTCTTGAGTTCAAGCATAGTGCGCAGGGCATGGTCGAAACCGTTGGGCAACCCACGCTTCGAGTCGTTGATTTGCGGCAGGCCCTCCACACTCACTCTGATGAGGATATTGGGATACTTGTTTGCGAGTTCCACAATCTTCTCGGTATAATAGCCGTTTGTGCTCAATTCCAGCAACGCCGACTTGGGATACAGAATCTCGAAAATTTTGTCTATATCCTTTCTGATGGTAGCCTCTCCACCCGTGATGTTGATTCGCAGCCCGCTGGGCAACTTCTCATAGTAGCTGGCATCAATCTCATCCTTGGGATGAGTCTGATGCTGCCAGATGTTGCACATATTGCATTTCGCATTACAGCGAAAAGTCGTTATCAAGCTGCCTTGTATGATATTCTTCATATAGTTCTTGTGCCTGCTCGCTATGCAAAAAACAGAGCATAGCATTTTAATTTTGCAAAGTTACAAAATAATATTGTAAAAAAAATCTTTTCAGAGCTAAGTGTGCTTTTTTCATCTCATTTTTTCATTTTTTCATCACGTTTGGGGAATTTTATCCTCGGCTAAGGAGTGTTTCTGGCACGTCTTGCCTCACTTCTTTCACAATTATTTTTTAGTTTCACCCAAAATGAGTAATTTTGCCGTGCATACAGCGAAATTAGGCTGCACCTCGGCAAAGTTCAAAGTAAACTTTGGTTTTGCACTCGGTTTGCACTAATGTTGCCGTCAAATCAGCGAAAAAGTAAAAACAACAACCATAAAACAACAATTAGTAATGATTTATCCTGTTTTTTCTCCCGAAGAAGCCGCCGAATATATCCAGAATGGAATGACCATCGGCGTCTCTGGTTTCACTAGTCCAGGCTGCCCCAAAGTGGTGCCCCCTGCCATTGCAGCAAAGGCTGTGCGCGAGCACGAAGCTGGACGTGAATTCAAAGTAAACATCTTCAGTGGTGCGTCGACCAACGATCAGATTGATGGCGAGTTGACACGTGCACACGCACTCAACTTCCGCGCTCCCTATCAGTCGCTAGGAGACATGCGCAAGGGCATCAACAGTGGAGAGATTCACTACAACGACCGCCATTTGAGCGAGATGTCGCAGGAATTCCGCTATGGATTCTACGGCAAGATGGACGTAGCCATTATCGAGGCTCAGAGCATCACCGACAACGGTGATATCGTGCTGGGTCCTGGCGTTGGAAGTGCTCCTACCTGGCTGAAAGTAGCCGACAAGGTGATTGTAGAAATCAATGACCAACTGCCCGAGACCCTCTACGGTCTGCACGACATCTATATCCCCGCCGATCCCCCTGCACGCCGCGAAATTCCCATCTACAAGGCAAGCGACCGTGCTGGCTCACCCTATGCTCACGTTGATCCCAAGAAGGTGCTTGGCGTGGTGAAGTGCTCTGCCCCCATCGGCAAGGAATCACCCTTCACCCCCGTCGACGACGTGACCCGCAAGATTGGCGAGAATGTGTGTGGCTTCCTCGTGAACGAGATGAAACAAGGTCGCATTCCCAAGTCGTTCCTGCCCATCCAGAGCGGTGTGGGCAACATTGCCAACGCTGTGCTCGACGCGCTTGAGAACAGTCATGAGATTCCTCCCTTCGAAATGTACACCGAAGTGGTGCAAGACAGTGTGCTTAAACTGCTTGAGAGCGGACACTGCAAGTTCGCCAGTACCTGCTCGCTCACCTTCTCGGGCAGCGCCATGGCCGAGTTCTTCTCGAAGCCTGAACTACATGACAAGGTGGTGATGCGTCCGTGCGAAATTTCGAAC
>JAEEVB010000054.1 GCA_016287065.1 Muribaculaceae bacterium | reverse complement strand
GACTTCAGGTCACTATGCAAAATATGGCAAGGACTCGTTCCAGCCCATACACACGCCCGAGGAGGGTGAGGAGTACATGCTCAAGCCCATGAACTGCCCCCACCACTGCGAGATCTACAAGACTTCGCCCCGCAGCTACAAGGACCTGCCCATTCGCTTCGCCGAGTTCGGCACCGTCTATCGCTATGAGCAGAGCGGCGAGCTCCACGGACTTACCCGCGTGCGCAGTTTCACGCAAGACGACGCACACCTCTTCTGCACCCCCGACCAGCTCAAGGACGAGTTTCTGGGTGTGATGGAAATCATTGCATTCATCTTCAAGACCTTCGGCTTCGAATATGAAGCACAGATTTCGCTGCGCGACCCCGACCATAAAGAGAAATATGTGGGTAGCGACGAGAATTGGGAGAAGGCCGAACGCGCCATCATCGAGGCTTGCGCCGAGAAAGGCCTGGTCGCCAAGCAGGTTACTGGCGAGGCCGCATTCTATGGTCCCAAACTCGACTTTATGGTGAAGGATGCCATTGGCCGCCGCTGGCAGCTGGGCACCATCCAGGTCGACTACAACCTGCCCGAACGCTTCGAACTGGAGTATACTGGCAGCGACAACCAGAAGCACCGTCCCGTGATGATTCACCGCGCACCTTTCGGTTCACTCGAACGCTTTGTGGCTGTGCTGCTCGAGCACACCGCCGGCAAACTGCCCTTGTGGCTCGCTCCCGAGCAGGCCGTAGTGCTGCCCATCAGCGAGAAGTTTAACGACTATGCCAAGCATGTGGTCGATGTTCTCAACCAGAACAATGTGCGTGCCATCATTGACGACCGTAACGAGAAAATCGGCAAAAAAATTCGCGACAACGAACTCAAGCGAATCCCCTATTTGCTCATAGTTGGCGAAAAAGAAGCTAATTGTGAGGAAGTTTCTGTAAGAAAACAGGGCGAAGGTGATAAAGGTTCAGAAAAAATTATTACCTTTGCAGCCGATATTAATCGCGAAGTCGCTCAACAGACGGCTTTCTGATGTGATTATTGGGTGATTACCAACACGATAAAAACCTGATAATGCGCATAATATCGCTTTTTATAAACTATTAATATTACTTGATGGAGAAAAAACCATTTTGGAACGGGCCCAAAAAGCCCATGAACAGCGGTCCAAGACCTCAGAACGGTCGTGGCCGTTTTGACCGGAACAAGAAGGATAAACCCGAGCACGCGGTCAACGACGAAATTCGCGCCTCCGAGGTGCGACTCGTGGGCGACAACGTCGAAGAGGGTATCTATCCCATCGCCAAGGCGCTCAGCATTGCCGACGCTCAAGAGCTCGACCTGATTGAAATCGCGCCCATGGCAACACCTCCCGTCTGCCGTATTATGGATTACCAGAAGTTCCAGTACCAGCAGCGCAAGAGGCTTAAGGAGCAGAAGGCCAAATCGACCAAAGTCGTTGTCAAGGAAATCCGTTTCGGACCACAGACCGACGAGCACGACTACAACTTCAAGCTCAAGCATGCCATCGGCTTCCTCAAAGAAGGCTCCAAGGTGAAGTCGTATGTCTTCTTCAAGGGCCGCTCAATCCTCTTCAAGGAACAAGGCGAAGTGCTGTTGCTGCGATTCGCCAACGACCTCGAAGAATATGGCAAGCTCGACCAGATGCCGGTGCTCGAAGGCAAGCGCATGACCATTATGCTCTCGCCCAAGAAGGCAAAAGACGCCCCCAAGAAACCTAAGGAACCGAAAGAACCCAAGGACGACAACGGCGGCGACGACACCAAGTAATATTTTTCATTGCTGAGAAAAAAGGAGCTCAGGCTTGGTAAGTGCCTGACTCCGCTTATTAATAATTTTTTTAAACAACAACAAAATGCCAAAAGTTAAAACTAATTCCGGTGCCAAAAAAAGATTCACCTTTACCGGAACAGGGAAGATTAAAAGAAAACATGCTTACAAGAGTCACATCCTGACTAAGAAGAGCAAGAAGCGTAAGAGAAACCTCACTCACATGAGCATCGTCGACAAGAGCAACCTCAACTCGGTGCGCGAACTCCTCGTGAAGAAGTAATTTTTACAACTTTCAATTTTTCTTTTTAATCTCAAGAGATTTTTATCATTTTTATTAACCGAATGTTTAGCACCAAAGTGCAAATCTTACTTTGCCGCTAACAGTCAAAATTTTTTAAAAAAATGCCAAGATCAGTAAATCACGTTGCTTCAAGAGCTAAACGTAAAAAAATTCTCAAACTTACAAGAGGTTATTTCGGCGCACGCAAGAACGTTTGGACCGTTGCCAAGAATACTTGGGAAAAAGGTCTTACCTATGCTTATCGTGACCGCAAGAACAAGAAACGCAACTTCCGCGCTCTGTGGATTCAGCGTATCAACGCTGCCGCACGCATCGAAGGTCTTTCTTATTCGCAGCTCATGGGTCTGATTCACAAGGCTGGTATCGAGATCAACCGCAAGGTGCTCGCCGACCTGGCTATGAACAACCCCGAAGCTTTCAAGGCTGTAGTTGAGAAAGCTAAAAACGCCTAATCAGTTTTTGCAAAAGAAACAACTCTTCTGGAAAACAGAGAGTTACCTCGAAAACAATCATGGACTCCTCATTCTCTTGAGGATGTCCATTTTTGTTTTATTTGGTTTTTTCTCACTTAATCACTACCTTTGTCAAAAACCAACTCGCTCGATATGAAAAAGTTCATCATCTCATTAGCCATTATCTGCTCTGCCATATCGGCAAGCGCCATCGAATATGCCGTGTTCAACCTCAACTCCTTCGACGGCTGGATCTATACCCGCGAGGGTGTAACCCTCACCACCGAATACATCGGTGGCAACAAGGTCAAGCTATTCCGCAACAGTGCGGGCAAGGATTTCACACTCATTTCCCCCTCATTCGAGCCTACAGCCTCGCCAACCATCCGCGTGATGTTCGACTGGCAGTCACCCACCTGGGGTGAGGAGCACTACAACCTCACCAAGAACTCCCCATTCGTCGAACTGCTCGACCTCAACGGCAACGTGCTGCAGCAGGTCTATTACCAGCTCAAGACCGGAGAAATCACACGCAACCTCAGTATATTGCTCAAGGTGCCTGAAGGCCATACCGGAGCCGTGAAGGTGCGACTTGCCGCCTGGAATGCCGACGTCAACACTCCGGGCGCCGTCAAGCGAGTCGAAATCATCTCCCCCACCTCTGGCGACGTGAATGGTGACGGCTCCATGAACGTGTCCGACGTCACAAATCTCATCAATGTCATTCTGGGTATTTCTGACCTGCCTAAAGAGCTGGCCGACATCAATGGCGACGGCTCTGTGAACGTAACCGACGTCACCACACTCATCAATGCCATTCTCGGCATTATAACGCTATAAGCTGAATCGGCTGTTAGGAGACTTAGCTCATCAACTTCAGCACCTCTTCCACAAACGCTTCGGCCGGCAGGTCGTAGGGCAACCAGTGTATGGGCGTACCACGACGCTCCATCCCGCGGAACCACGTCATTTGCCGTTTAGCAAACTGGTGTATCGCCGTTTCCAATAGCGTAAACATCTCCTCATAACTCAACTGGCCTATCACATGCTGGGTGATGAATTTATATTCCAACCCATAGTAAATCAGGTCTTCAGGAGGCACCCCTCCTTCAATGAGCCGACGCACCTCATCCACCATGCCCGCCTCAAGACGTGCCTTAAGCCGCGCAGTGATGCGTTCGCGCCGTGCTTCACGGTCAATCGCCACACCCACCACCAGAGCGTCGCTCAAGGGATGAGGCTCAGTTTTGACTTTGAGATGCGGGTTCTCGTGATAATGCACGCATATTTCAATGGCGCGAATGGCGCGCTGACACGTGTCTATATCACTGTTATTGCGCAGCGTCTTGTATTGCTTGAGTATCTCGGTCAATTCCTCGAGCGACTTTGAGGCAAGTTCTTCACGAAGGGCATCGTTTTGCGGCACGGGAGGCAACTGAATGCCCTTGAGCACACTCTCCACATACAGTCCCGTACCGCCACATAAGATGGGTTGTTTCCCTCTTCCGGTAATGTCATCATAAGCCTGCTGATAGTCGCGCAGATACTCATACAGGTTATACTTGTAACCCGCTGGGCAGATGTCAATCATGTGATATGGAACCTCACCATATTCATCAAGATCCTTACCCGTGCCCAGGTCCATACCACGGTATAGCTGGCGCGAGTCAGCGCTGATAATCTCAGCATCCAGCGCACGCGCCAGAGCCACCGCCTTGCCGGTCTTGCCCGAGGCGGTGGGACCAGTGATGACTATAAGACTGGGCCGTTTCATGACAGTCTCACTTCAAGTTGGCATCATAGAAGTCGAGCACCTTCTGGTAGAGCGGATAACGCACCTGACAGCCATTGATGGAGTGGTTCATGTTGGGATACACCATCATGTCAAACTGCACATTCTCCTTATGCAGTTTCGAGATATATTGCATAGCGTTGATGATGTGCACATTGTCGTCGGCGCTGCCAAACATGATGAGCACCCTGCCCTTCAGTTTGTCCACAGCCTCGAGCGGAGCTCCTTCCTTATAGCCGTCGGGGTTCTCCTGCGGGGTGCGCATGAAGCGCTCAGCATAAATGGTGTCATAGTATTTCCACGAGGTCACGGGAGCTATCGCCACGCCACAGGCATAGTTGCTGCCCTCGGTCGACATGGCCATAAGTGCCTCATAGCCGCCATAGCTCCAGCCCCAAATACCTATCTTGTCGGCATCCACATAGGGCTGACTTGCCATATAATTGGCAGCGGCAATCTGGTCAATCGATTCATAGTGTCCCAATCGCTGGTAAACGACGGTTTTGAAGTCACGATGTCTTCCTCCAGTGCCGCGACCGTCAAAGCAGGCCACAATGTAGCCCTGCATGGCAAAGTACTGTTGCCAGTCAAGCACCCACTTGTTGAGCACCTGCTGCGAACCGGGGCCACTATACTGCTGCATGATTACGGGATATTTCTTCGTGGGATCAAAATCAAGAGGTTTAATGATGTAGCCATTCAAGGTGTAACCATCGTTCTCAATAGTCACAAATTCGCGCTGAGGCACCTCACTGGCGGCATACTTGGCGGCATACTTTTCATTCAGCTGCAAGTCGCGCACCTTTTTGCCACCGCGAGCCATAATGCGGTACTGATCGGGAGTTGCGGCATCGCTATAACGCAAAATGTAGTAGTCAAAGTTGCGGCTGAAGGTGGCCGAGTAGGTACCCTCGCCAGCGGTGAGCGGTGTGACTTTGCCTTTCAGGTCCACGCATTTCACAGCGCGGTTCAGCGGGCCGTTGGTCACCTGGTAGTAGAACTGGCCACGGCGCTTGTCGTAGCCATAAAAAGCGGTTACATTCTCGTTGCCCGTTGTGAGTTGTCGCATCAGGCTGCCATCGAGGCCATATTGGTACAGTTGCATATAGCCGCTCTTTTCGCTCATGATCACGATAAAGTCGTCATAGCACTTCACTGCGGTGGGAGTCTCCTCGCCTATCCATGTGTCAGTGGTCTCGCGGTAGATTTCGGTTGCTTGACCCGTTACAGGATTCACGCTATAGAGCTGGTAATCGTTCTGCGTGCGGTTCAGTTTGCTCACCAGCAGCTTCATGGGATCGCTGCTGAAGGCGATATAGGGCAAATAGTCTTCGTCAACCTTAGGCACCGCCATGGTCGAGAGTTGCTTGGTGGCAACATCATAGCACTTCACGCTCACCACCGAGTTCTTCTCGCCCGCAACAGGATATTTGTAATCGTAACTGCCAGGATACAGCGCATAGTCGGCATTGCTCTTGCAAGCGCCTTCATAGAGCGTCATCGAGTACATCGGGACCTCACTCTCGTCAAAGCGAATGAAGGCGAGCCGGCTGCCGTCGGCGCTCCAGGTGAGTGTATTCAGAATGCCGAATTCCTCCTGATACACCCAGTCGGGCACACCGTTAATCACCTTCGTCTTCACGCCATCGTGCGTTACCTGGTCAAGAGCCCCGGTGGTCAGGTCCTTCACCCACACATTATTGTCTTTCACATAGGCGGCACGCCTGCCGTCACCGCTCACGGTTACAATCTCTTCGCCGCCGGCTTCGGTGAGCTTCGTCAGCGTTTTGGCCTTCACATCATAGAGGTAGTGATCGGCGCTATACGAGTAGCGATATATGCTGTTGCTGTTGTTCCACAGCAATATCAGCTGCTCGCCGCCACACATCTTGTAACCGTCGAACGATTTCTCTTGGTTATCGGCTATTGAGGTAGCATCAAACACCACGCTTCGCTTCGACTCGTCGCGATAGGCGCATTTATAGATTTTAGAGCAGTCGCCGTTCTCCTGATAGTAATAATTGCCGTCGGCAGCGGGCATAGTCGATTCAATGCCGCGGGCTCGTGATTGAGACAATACAAAATCCTGCAGCTCAAGCGCTTTCATGCAACCGCACGACAGCACAACACCGCAAATCGTTGCTATAATGGTTCGTTTGTTCATAGGTTTTAGGTTTTGTTCTGCACGAAATTACAAATAATTGCCCAATTATGAAAATTTACACCCTCATTCTCTTCACATTTAACCCAATTCAAGCAGCTTGGGTAATTCTCGTCACATCAGCCATGATGCAAGTGATGCCGCTCCACGATGATGATACCCAGCAGAATCAGGGCACACCCGGCAAGACCCACTAGTCCCACGCGCTCGTCGAGCACAATGGCTGCAGCCACCAGCGACACGATGGGGTCGAGATACAGGTAGGTCGACGAACTGATAGCGCCTATACCCTTTGTCACCCTTCCCCACCAGAAGAATGCCAGCATCGAGCACACCAGCGAGAGGAACAGCATGTGAGCGGCAATCTCAGGCTCGAGCAGCGTGCTCAGCGGCGTGAAATCACTCTGGCACAGCAAGAAGGGCAACCCACTCAAAATGCCATAGAAAAAGGTTTTGCGTGTAATCTCAAGGGTTGTGTGACGGCTATTCAGTCGCTTGATAATCACAGAGTAAATAGCCCACGACAGCGCAGCCAGTACCGACAGTACATCGCCCAGCAAACCGTCACCCCACACAAATCCCTTGTGGAAGGTGAGCACCCCCACACCCAGAAATGCCACAACCGAACCCAGCACCTTGCTCCAGGTGAAGTGTTCCTCCTTCAAGAACATTGCAGCCAGCAGTGTGGTAAACAACGGATTCACTGCAACCAGCACCACCACATCACTCACCAGGGTCAGGTCGAGCGCCACGTTCTGCATGATGAAGTAGGCCGTACCGCCAGTCATGCCACAAATGGCCATCAGCAACTCGTCGCGCCAGCCGCAAAAACGCACCTTGAAGCGGCATATCGCCAGAATGCCCAAATAGGCTATGATAAAGCGATACACATATATCTCCGTAGGAGTCACGCCACGACCCAGCAACACCTTGGTGTTGATGAACGAAACGCCCCACACGAGCACCACCAGCAGCGCCAGCAAGTGATATTTCAGTTTTCCAATCTGCATTTCAACCCACAAAGGTACTAAAAATTTCCACTCTTGTACACTCTATGCCACCTTTATCGTTACAGTCTTTTCCTTGCTGGTTAATCTTCGTTAAACTTACGCATTATAACTGAAAGACTTGCACGATGTCGTTCAGAAAACACTATTTTTGCAATCACAAAGCAATGAAACGCCTGAGTTTAACATACACGTTGTTGCGCATTGTAGCCGGCCTCGCACTGTTGCTGGCTGGCAACACCGCACACGCACAAATCAACACCGACCAGGTGCTGAACATTGGCCGCAACGCGCTCTATTTCGAGGACTATATCCTCTCCATACAGTACTTCAATCAGGTCATTGCCGCCAAGCCCTACCTTGCCGAGCCCTACTTCTTTCGCGCCGTGGCCAAAATCAATCTCGAAGATTACCGCGGTGCCGAAGAAGATGCCTCGCTGTGCATCGAGCGCAACCCATTCATTACCGAAGCCTATCAGGTGCGCGGCGTCGCCCGACAAAATCAGCGCAAGTTCACCGAGGCTGTGCAAGACTACAATAAAGGCCTCTCGCAACTGCCTGAGAACAAGGTTTTCCTGCTCAACAAGGCCATTTGCGAAACCGAACTCAAGAATTATGCCGTAGCCGACTCCACCTATGCCGTGCTGACCAGGCTCGACGCCAAGAACGACCGTGCACACCTGGGCATGGCACAGTTGCTGCTCGCTACAGGCGACACCACCCGCGCGCTCCAAGAGGTGAACAAGAGCCTCGAAATTTCCAAGAACTCTACCATGGCCTATGCCATGCGTGCCGAAATCAATCTCAAGGCCAACGGCGACTACGAGGCTGCCGCCAAGGATCTCGACGAGGTCATCAAGCTCGAGCCCCACTATGCCGGCAACTTCATCAACCGAGCCTACTTGCGCTACAAGCTCGACGACTACTACGGCGCCATGAGCGACTACGACTATGCGGTGAGCCTCGAGCCCGACAATGCCATCGCCATCTACAACCGCGCTCAACTCAATGCCGAGGTGGGCGAAGACCTCAAGGCCATCGACGACTTCTCGCGTGTGCTCAAGCTCGAGCCCAACAATTTCCTCGCTCTCTACAACCGTGCCCAGCTCTACCTGCGCACACAGCAGTTCAAGAAGGCAGTCAAGGATTATGACCGCATCCTCAACAAGTATCCCAACTTCGAGTCGGGCTACATGGCACGGGCGCAGGCCAAGCAGCAGGCAGGCGACCTGCGAGGTAGCGAGCGCGACATGCAGCAGGCCATCGCCATCTTCAAGAAAAAAGGTATTCGCGTAGCCACCTACAACCCCGCCGAGCAAGAGGCGCAAAAGATGGAGAAGGAGGCCGAAGAACGTGCCCAGCGCGCTGCCGATGGCATCGAGGAAGAACTCACCGAAGAGGACATCATGAAAAAGTTCAACTCCCTGCTCACCGTCGAGAACGACAACAGCCTGAAGCCCGAATACGAGAACCGTAGCCGCGGACGCATCCAGAACAGCAATGTCGAAATCGACCCCCAGCCCATGTTCCTCCTCTCCTATTATAACGAGGTGAACAAACTCAACGGCAAGACCCACTACATGAAGGAGATTACCGAGGTCAACGAGACCAGCCTGTTGCCAAAACTCCTCGTCATTGCTAACGACGAGATGCAGCTCAGTGCCGACGAGATTACCGAGCGATTTGCCAGCATCGAGTACTATAACGGGCTCATTACCACCGCCACACCGCGTGCCATCGACTACTTTGCACGCGCCATCGACTTCATGATGGTCAAGAATCCCGCCGCTGCACTTGCCGATGCCGAGCGCACAATCGCCATGAGCCCCGACTTCGCTCTCGCCTACTTCCTGCGAGCCGACGCACACTTCCTGCTCTACCGCCTGGCGCAAAAAGGCACCACGACCGACGATATGCCCGTGCTCAACGAGCGCGACAAGGATGCCGCCGCCATGCTGCACAGCCGCGAGCAGAACGAGACCCTCACCAAGGTCATCGACGACCTCAACGAGGTGCTCAAGCGTTCGCCCAAGAACATCTACGCCACCTACAACAAGGGATGTGTCTATCTGCTGCTCAACGACTACACCAGCGCCATCAACTGCTTCTCCACTTGCATCGACATCAAGCCCGACCTCGGCGAGGCCTACTACAATCGCGGACTCACCTACCTGCGTCTGGGCAACCGCGAGCGCGGCGTGGCCGATCTCAGCAAGGCAGGCGAACTCGGCATTTTGCCCAGCTACAATGTGCTCAAACGCATCAATCGATAATTTTTTTCAAAAAAAATCACTTTTTCGTGTTGCAAAATCATCGATCAACTCGTCTACTATACAAACACGACATAAATAACAACAAAAAACAATAACAAATCAAACACTTAACACAATGAAAAAGATTCTTTTAACCCTCGCATTCGCACTCGCTTGCTGCTGGGCTTCAGCCGTTACTGCCGACGACATCTTCAACAAGTTCAAGGACCTCGACAATGCCAAGTTCATGAACCTGCCACAGGAACTCCTCCAGATGGCTGCTGCACAAGGCTCCAGTGAAAATGCAGAGAAAAACGAGGTGATGAAAAAAATCACTTCGCTCGACATACTCCAGATCGAGAAAGCCGACGAAGCCACCATCAAGCAGGTCACCGACATGGTGAATGATTTCGATGAAACCTACGAAGAACTCGTCCGCGCCAACGAGAATGGCGAGCAGGCCATCATCAAGATGAAACGCGACGGAGACAAGTTCACCGAGATGATTATCGTAGCTATCGAAGCCGGAGAATGTGCAGTAGTTCGCATGAGCGGCAACTTCAGCTCCGAAGACCTCGAGCAGCTCAGCAAAATGAACAACATGTAACACTTCTCGGCCCATCGTCACACAATGGATTCTGAGTCCTTCAAATCACGCTTCCTGCCGCTCACACGCAAGCTGCACTGGACGGCTTTCAGCATCATGCAAAATGAGCAGGACGCTGAGGACATCGTACAGGAGGCCTTCCTCAAACTCTGGAACAAGCGACACGAACTCCAGCACGTGACCAACCATGAGGCCTACTGCATCACGCTCGTCAAGAACATGTGCCTCGACGCTAAACGGGCCTCACACGCCAGCCTCGATGCCGGACCTCCCGACGAACTTCCCATTATCGCCGAGGCTAACCCCGAAAACGAGATGGAACAATTACAGCAAGCCACCCTACTGCGCGAGTGCATCGACAAGCTCCCCGAAATGCAACGCAACATCATCACCCGTCGCGACCTGCTCGACCAGGAGTTTACCGACATCGCTCACGACACAGGATGCACCGAGGCCTACGTCAGAGTCATTCTGAGCCGAGCACGAAAAACAGTATTCACTAGATTTAAAACACTTTTGAACTATGACAACCGAATTTGCACGACAGCTGTTTGACAAGTACCTCGACGGCAACACAACACCTCTCGAAGAGCAGGAATTGCTTAATTTCTTCTCCACACAGCACGTGCCCGATAGCCTCAAGGCCGAACAGACCTATTTCCTCAACATCTTCAACGAGAAGCAGGCGCAGCAACTCCAAGCCACACTCAACCACAAGATCGACGCTTGGGCAGCTGCCGACAAGGCCTTCCAGCCTGCAACAACCCGACGGCCGCGCCGTTGGCTCTGGGCTGCCAGCATCGCCGCTTCGGTTGCCGTAATTGTTACTGTGGGCGCCAAAGTGCTCTCAAAACCCACCATCGACATCAATGCCGACACATTCGATTCTCCCGAACTCGCCTATGCCACTACCGAGCAGTCGCTTGCGCTACTCTCCAAGACCATCAACAAAGGCTGCGACGAACTCGAGAAAATCAGTCAAATTACCAAGTCTATTAACGACAACAAATGAAATTCACTATGAAACGATTCTCCATCTTTGCCTTGATTGTGGCCACCACCATCGCCTTCTCGGCGCAGGCACAGGATGCCATTTTCAAGAAGTATGCTTCAGAGGACGGAGTCACACTTGTCAACATTTCCAAGAACATGCTCCGACTCATGCCCAAGCTCAAGACGGGCAACAAGAAAGTCAAGGAAACTGCCAACAAGCTCGACCACATCCGTGTCCTCTCTTGCGACAAGAAAAAAACCGCAGGCAAAATCAAGAAAGACGTGCTCAACTACTTCAAAAAGAACAATTACGAGGAAGTCATGTCAACGCGCGAGGGCAAGGAACTCGTCCAGATTCTGCAGCGCGAGCTCGGAGGCGGCAAGTTCGAGTATGTGATTCTCAACACCACACAAAACGAAATCAACATCGTCAACATCACCGGTGCTCTCACGCTCGACGAAGCACGCGAACTCGACCTCTAAGTCCGCTCCCACAAAACATTAACAAGGCTGGCCTCGCCAGCCTTTTTTAATATCGATTAGACAGCTGCGACTGATTTATCTGATGGCTTGGACGGCGCAGGGGGGATGCCTCCACGAATTGCCACGAATGAACCATGAATTTTTGGGGATGGAGGGGAAGCGCGGGAACGGTGGGAAAAAGGGGAAATCATGGAAAATTATTGTATTGATGATGTTTTTTAATCTCGAAAAGTGGCGCCTAAGGGCGTCGAAAAGCCGTGCGATGCGCGGTTATTTTTTGCATTGTCGCTGGTTACTCAGAGGTCTCAGAGTTCTCGGAGTTCTCAGAGGACTCGGATTGGATGGATGAGAATTTTGAACCATATTGGAAGATTGGGAAGGATGGGAAAAATGGGAAATTTTGGTGTTTTCATGGTAGTCTCTTTTTAAATTAATGATTGTATGTGCGATAATAAGTGATGAGATGACGGGATGAAATGGTGATAGCATACAAGGTTGAGGGGCTAGGGTTGAGGG
>JAEEVB010000053.1 GCA_016287065.1 Muribaculaceae bacterium | reverse complement strand
AAACTGTAGTTTCTCATCACCACTGACAATAAATGCCTCATTAAAATGGAGCTTTTTCACACAGCAGCAGCACATTTTTGCCGTTGGCAAGCCGTGTGCCGAAAATATAGAGGTTGCCACCATCCTTCAGGCGTAAACGCTTGGCAAGTTCGGCAGCCTTCAGCGGAAAGTTACGTACTGCCACATTAGCTTGTGTAACGCCAGCCAATTTCTGCTTCAATTCTTTGCTGTTGAGCGTTGTGATGTCATTCACCACAAATTTGCGACCTTGAAAATCTGGTACAGGCCTTTCGGCCACAAACAAGTGACTCTGCGGGGCAACAGCATGAAGCCCGTAGTGCTGCGACAATTGCCCGAAACAGCCAGCCTTCATCATCGAGGCATTGGGTTCATAAAGGTAGAGGGTGCCATCAACGGGCATTTCACCACTCCACACCGCGGACACAGCAACAGATTTATTGAGCATGTAGCTGAAAGCATTTTGGTCGTTCACACACACCATCTTCACTTCACCTTCATGATTTGCACTGAGCAGCAACAGCAACTCCTTGCACTCCCCTGCCACACTCACGATGTGCACCTCGCTCACGCCACGCAGTTGCCGCAATGCCTGGCTCACATCGAGCATAGGCGAGAGCTTTATCATTACCTGTCGCGCCTTGGTGAGCAGCAAATCGAGCAGCTGCACAACATTTGGTGTGCAGTCATCGAGCCTGAACACACGATTTCCTGCTCCATCGCGCCGTGCAGGGTCAAGATAGATAAGGTCGACCACCGGCATCGCCGCGAGAAAATGCTCGGCATCGTCATTCACCACTTGGGCATGACTCAAGCCAAGTACCTTGAAATTATGCTCAGCAATGTGGCACAGGAGCTTTTGCCGCTCCACATACACAGCACTGCTAAAACGTCTTGCCAAGAACGAGAAATCTACACCAAAACCACCCGTAAGGTCCACAAGCGACACTCCACTCACAAGCGATGACTTGTAGCCTGCCGTTGCCTCCGAAGAGCATTGCTCCATCGAGACCGAAGGCGGAAAAATGAGGTCAACCACCTTGGCCCAAGAGGGTAATTTTGTCTGTGATTTTTGCCTGCCAGCTATTTGGTCGAGGGCAAAATGGGCATCCACTTCAAGGTGTTTTCTCACCTCAAGTGCAAGCCTTTGCACATCATCGGCAGCATGTTCTTTCACGAAGTTTATCGTTGCCTGATAATCGAAATCACTATTTATTATCTGACTCATCATCAGATGCGTGTAGCTTTATTCTTCAAGTAATTGTCTAAAATTACCAAAGCCGCCATAGCCTCAACCACAGGCACGGCACGAGGCACCACACAAGGGTCATGTCGGCCCTGTTGAGCCACCTCTACCAATTGGCACTCGGCATTGATGCACGCCACCGGTCGCATGAGTGTAGCAACGGGCTTAAAGGCAACATTGAAAACGATTGGCTCGCCGTTGCTGATGCCACCCTGAATGCCACCAGAATGGTTAGTAATGGTCCCTATCTTGCCGTCGCGCACTGTCCACGCGTCCAGCACCTCACTGCCCATGCACGAGGCGAAGCCGAAACCCGTCCCAACTTCAAAGCCTTTGGCGGCTGGAATGCCCATCATGGCACTGGCAAGCTGCGCATGCAGTTTGTCGAAGACGGGGTCGCCGAGTCCTGCTGGCACACCTTGGGCCACACAGGTCACAATGCCTCCCAGGGTATCGCCCTGTTCCTTGGCTTTTGAGATGGCGTCTATCATAGATTGTGCTATGCTCTCGTCAGGACAACGCACCGCATTCTGCTCGATAGACAACAAATCGCATTCATAATGCAATTTCTTAAGTTTCACATCGCCTATCTGTGATGCGTATGCCGTCACCTCAATGCCTAATTGCCTCAAAGCCTGCTGGGCAAAGGCTCCAGCCACCACGCGGCACAGCGTCTCGCGTGCCGAGGACCGGCCACCACCACGATGGTCGCGAATGCCATATTTTGCAGTATAGGTATAGTCGGCATGGCCAGGACGATAACAATCCTTCAACGCATCATAGTCGGCACTGCGCTGGTCAGTATTGCGCACAATAAAACCAATTGGAGTGCCAAGCGTCATGCCATCAAGCATGCCCGACAGCACCTCTACTCTATCCTTCTCGTCACGGGCTGTTGTCACCACCGACTGGCCAGGCCTGCGGCGGTCCACCAAGCGCTGCACCTCGTCAAGATTAATGTGAATCCCGGCGGGAAAGCCATCAATGATGCCACCCATTGCAGGTCCGTGCGACTCGCCAAAGGTAGTGATTCTCAATATGTCGCCAAATGTGTTGCTCATGCGTCCTCCTCTCCCTCGATAGATGTTAAATCACACACCTGTGCACCCACAAAGTTCACCAGATCCGATGGCTTAATCTTGAACTGCAAGCCGCGCATGCCGGCACTCACAAAAATGTGGTCAAAATCCATGCATGTGCTGTGAATGTAGGTGGGAAAAGGTTTTTTCATGCCCACGGGCGAACATCCGCCACGAATATAACCGGTAGTGGGCAGCAATTCCTTCATATGAATCATCTCAACCTTTTTGTTACCCGATGCCTTGGCAGCCTTTTTCAGGTTCACCTCGCAGGCCCCGGGAATCACGCACACCAGGTGCCCCGTTTTGTCGCCTCGCAGTACAAGCGTTTTAAACACCTGATTCACATCTTCGCCTATAGTAGCAGCAAGATGCTCGGCACCAAGGTCCTGTTCATCAACCTCATAAGGAATGAGTTCATATTGTACCTTGGCCTTGTCAAGCAGGCGTGCAGCATTGGTTTTTTGTAACTTTTTCATTTGTTTTATGTTTCTTTATATGCAAAGTTAGTGGAAGTTGCCTATCTTTGCAAATAAACTTGCGAAACAATGAAGAATTGGTTCTTGATCATTATAGCCTTGTTTGTCTTCCAGTGCCTTGCAGCAGCCGATAGCAACTCCACGCTCGAACGTTTGCGCTTTGCAGAGCAACACTATGCCTCTCCGACCGACTCGCTCCACAACGAGGAGGCCTACATCGCTGCATTGCTCGATGTGATCAATGACTCCACACTCGACAAGACAGAGAAAATGAGGCCTAAACTCTTGCTCGAAAGCGCCATGAAAAACCGCATCGGCACTGTCGCTACCGACTTGGAGCTTGCCGACCCCGACGGCAACATCTGCCATCTGCACCAACTCGACTCGGTACTCACTCTCATTTTCTTTAATTCGCCAGATTGCGGCTCTTGTCAAATAAACAAGGAACGCCTCGACACCATTCAAGTCATCAACGACTATGTGAATGCCGGCCTCCTACAGATAGTTGCTATCTATCCCTACGATGACAAGGAACTGTGGTGTAACACCCACTACCCCTCTAATATGCTCAATTTCTATAATGAGGACCATGCAATTTACCATAACGACGTCTACGACTTGCCCTGCATTCCCGTTTTCTTCCTGCTGAACTACGACAAACGTGTGCTCATTAAAAATGAGGTGAGCCTGAACCGCATCATGCGTGCTCTCAACCGCATCATGCTCAGCAGCGACCGTTCCACCGAGGGGCTCCTCCGTCTACTCTACAACCCATAATCCCTCATAGCAATCACTCTTTTGATAAAACAATCCTCTGGGCGATTATAAATCACTCATATTTTTTTGTACTTGATGCAGCAAAACGATGGTTTCGGTTGTCAATAGATTGATGAATGTTTTTCAAGAAGTAAAAACCGAAACACTGATTGAGCAGTGCCGTCGTGGCGACAGTGATGCCCTGCGCGTCCTGTACAACTGTTATTACCCCAAGCTTCTAAGCACAGCCCGACACTATGTAGATGAAGACACCGCCCGCGATATTGTGCACGACTCGCTCTTGATGGCATTATCTTCACTCGGCTCATTGCGCGATACCAGAAGAATTGAGCCATGGCTGGTGCGCATAGTGCGCAATATGGCATTGAATCACATTAAGCATGAGCATGTGATAACAAAACAATCAATCGAAACTGTTCAAGACATTATTCCTGAACCAGAAGCAGCTGAACCGCTAATTCCTATGGATGTGCTCATGAGCATGGTGAAACGACTGCCCGACGGATATGAGCAAGTATTCAGATTGCGCACTATGGCAGGACTGAGTCACGATGAAATAAGCCAACGCCTTGGCATCACCAGCAGCACAAGTCGCTCGCAATACACACATGCTCGCCGGATGTTGAAAAAGATGGTTCAACACTGGTGGATGATGCTCCTCATACTCGCAATAGGATCATTACTGTATGTTGTACTCAATCATCCATCAAAACATCAGTCAATAAGCGATCAACCCACAACGGCTAAGACACCACCTGCCATTTCGATTGACAGTATTACAAAGAAAACGGCTATTCCCGTTTCTCCCCGTGTGGTCTTGAATGAGCAAATGTCATCTGTTGTATTTACTGACGACGAAGTTCCGTCGGCAGACACAATCAAGTTGTGCCTACCCACCGATACGACAGAAGAATCTCATGAGCCACCAGTCCAAGAAGATAAATATCTGGTAATGCCTCCATTGCCGTCAAGGCCAATGCAAATACAAAAGATGCCGATAAGGCATCGACAGTCAAACGATGCAAACACATCCATAATGCTTGCAATTAGTGGCTGGCCCGAACCATCAGATTTCTCGCAGCAGGCAGTGATTCAGGCAACATCATCTATTGCTCCTGCTCCAATTGGTTCAGAGGCTCCGAGCCCTATAGACTTCACCGACTGGACCGAGTATTATCATTTCATGGAAATGGAAGCCGATGCCAATCCGACTGAAGAGAATATCTCATTGAGACGCATTGCCGGCAGCAACGCCGCAGGTAATCCACAACAGAACATTGAGGAACACGCTCATCACGATATGCCATTCACACTCGGCCTATCGGTAAACAGAAATATTGCTGGCCGATGGAGCCTGGGCACAGGATTGAATTACTCTCGATTACATTCCACTTTCGACTTGGGATATTCACAGGCATACATTCACAACGAACAGACCATTCATTATCTGGGAGTCCCAGTAAATGCATCCTACTCATTCTTGCAAGGGAATCGCTGGAATCTGTACGGCACTGCTGGAGTTACACTCGACATACCTGTCGCTCATTCGTGGAAGACCCGTCATTTACTTAACGGACAAACCATCTACTCACAATCGAGCAACATAAATGTTCCCGTGCAATGGTCGTTTAATGCAGGATTGGGTGTTCAGTACAATTTCACGCCTCATTTCGGCGTCTTTATGCAACCCGGGGCAACTTATTACCTCAACAACGGCACAAAGACCATTAGAACTGAGCACCCCTGGAGTATAACTGTTCCTATCGGTTTCAGATTTACATGGTGATGATGCAGCAAACATCTTTCCTTGTTTGTCTATAAGGAAAGACATTTGCACTATGATCGACACTATTCATTATGATTCCTGCCCCTTGTGCCAAGGCTCAGAATTGGCACCATTTGCATCGGCTACTGACCATCTGGTGAGTGGCAAACAATTCACAATTATTCAATGCAAAGCTTGTGGCTTCCTGTTTACACAAGATGCTCCAAGCAATGACTCCATCGAACAGTATTATGATTCAGAGAAATACCTTCCACATAACACAGGACACGGATTCAACTCATTCATTTATCGCTCAGTGCGATCGGTAATGTTTAACTGGAAGCACGCGCTTATCCAGCATTATCACAACACACGCGGCACTCTCATTGATGTGGGTGCGGGTAATGGACACTTCATGGCCCACATGCAGCGTAGTGGATGGGATGTGGTGGGATGTGAGCAAAGTGAGCTTGCACGCACTGAAGCCTGGAACCGATGGGAATTGCATCTCGATGGCGACGTGATGGAAACCGAGTATCGCACTGGTTGTGCCGATGTGATCACTGCCTGGCATGCCATTGAGCACATTCATGACCTGCACGGCCTGTGGGACCGATTCAATAACTGGCTCAAGTCTGATGGAATTCTGCTTGTTGCCGTGCCAAACTGTTTTAGTGCTGATGCACAGCATTACGGCTACACGTGGGCGGCATGGGATGTGCCCAGACATTTATGGCATTTTTCCATCAACACCATTCATGAACTAAGCCAACAACATGGATTCAGGCTTATTGACATCAAGTCGCTTCCACTTGATGCTTGCTACATTGCCATGTTAAGCGACCAGAACAAGTTCAAAGCAATTATCAATGGGCTGCGATTCATGATTAAGGGATTCAGCAATAAACAGAATGCCAGTTCACTAATCTACATATTCAGCAAGCAACAAATACGCCCGTAGTCACTCGCCTTGATTACAGGTGAGGATGATATAGGATTGAGAGGTGTTCTTAACCCTAAAGGCACTGGCGGCACGGAGGCCGAGCACCCACACGATTTCGCCATCGGCTTCGAGTATCCACACATTTTTCTTCTGCTCACGGTCGAGTTTGAAATCGGTAAACAGGTCGCTGAGCAGTTTGCGGCCTCGCATGCCAAAAGGCACCATACTGTCGCCCTCGCGCCAACGACGTAGCACCACTTTTTCGCACTCCATAATGCGGGCATCAAAAGCCACACGAGTCTTGCCATTCACCAGCGAGGGGACGAACGGCTGCATGGACATCTCGGCCATTTCAAGTTTTACGGGTAACTCGTCAAGCTGATTGAAATCAACCTTGTAAGTCTTGCTGGGGGCCGTGGGAATGGGTTTAATCACAATCTTGCCACGGTTGATCAACATATAGTGCGAACTGGAATAGAAATAGCCGCTTTTACCTCGGCACTCGTAGTTCTCAATGGCCTGTTGGCACTGTGCGCGATTCAAACCATAGGACTTTGCCATCTCATAGAGAATCAAAGGCTTTTGCGAGAATTTTGCCAACAACCTGTAAGGCATGGCAAACCGCTTTTCTTTATCTTTCTCAAAATTGTTATCGGCAAAATTCTGCACCAGTTCGGCACACAGTTGCTGGTTCTCTCCCAAGTGCTTCATGGTGAGCAGCATCTGACGGCGACCAGCAGGAAACATCTCGTCGATGGCGGGTAGCACCACATTGCGCACACGGTTGCGCAGCACCACATTCTCGGCATTGGTGCTATCGGTCACATAAGTCTGCCCCAGTTCAGCAAGAAAAGACTCGATATCGCTGCGCGACACTTCAAGCAAAGGCCGCACTACATGACCATTGCGCGTCTTCATGCCGGTGAGACCGGCTATGCCCGTGCCGCGAAAGAGATTCAGGAAAAAGGTCTCGAGATTGTCATCACTATGATGCGCTACGGCAATGGCCTGGCACTGACGGTCATTGCGCACCTGCTCAAACCACGCATAGCGCAAGTCGCGGCATGCCATCTCCATCGACACGCCATGTTCAAACTGATAGGCAGCCACATCGAAGTGAGTCACCACAAATGGCACATTCAAGTCGGTGCACAACGAGCGAACAAACGCCTCGTCGCGGTCCGACTCCTCACCACGCAGGTGAAAGTTGCAATGCGCTGCCACACAATCGAAGCCCAGCTGCCTGAGCACCAAGAGCAAGGCTACCGAGTCGGCTCCACCGCTCAGCGCCACCAGCACAGGTCCCTTGTCGTGATCCAAGAGACCATCGCGAGATATGACATCGGACACTATCGACTGAAAATCGGTTTTCATCAGGTTACATTACCCTTCGTTTTTGTGCAAATTTACTCATTTGTGACGAGAATACTCTATTTATGGTCAAAATAATCGTCAGTTCAACGGCATATTCTTGCGTTTTTATTGGTTTTTGTGTAATTTTGCATGTTTTTAATCAACTTATCTATATATGTTACTGGAAAGAATTGAAGCTCTGAAAGCTCAAATCAGCGAACTGACCGCCTCTAACGAAGAAGCCCTGGAGGCTTTAAGAATAAAATACCTGAGCAAGAAAGGTGAAGTTACCGCCTTGTTCAACGAGTTCCGCAATGTGTCGCCCGAAATGAAACGCGAGTTTGGCCAGAAACTTAACGAACTCAAGAACTTTGCAACCGAAAAAATCAACGAACTGCGTGAAACATGCAAGGCCCAGGAAAAAGAGGCTAACAAAATCGATATCACTCGCCCTGCCACACCCGAGGTTGTAGGCACACGCCACCCCATCTCGCTGGTGCGCAAGGAGATTATCGACATATTCTCACGCCTGGGATTCACCCTTGCCGATGGTCCTGAGGTGGAAGACGACTGGCATGTGTTCAGCGCTCTGAACTTTGCCGCCGATCACCCCGCACGCGACATGCAAGACACTTTCTTTATCAACCAAGACGATAAAGAGGTGCAGCGCAACATCATTCTGCGCAGCCATACCAGCTCGGTGCAGGTGCGCACCATGGAGCGTCAGAAACCGCCCATCCGCATCATCTGCCCAGGCCGCGTGTATCGCAACGAGGCCATCACAGCGCGCGCTCACTGTTTCTTCCACCAGATCGAAGGTCTCTATATCGACAAGAATGTGAGCTTTGCCGACCTCAAGCAAGTGCTCCTGCTCTTTGCGCAGGAACTCTTTGGTAAAGACACCAAGATTCGCTTGCGCCCCAGCTACTTCCCGTTCACCGAGCCCAGCGCCGAGATGGATGTATCGTGCATGCTGTGCGGCGGCGAAGGCTGCGGTTTCTGCAAGCACACCGGTTGGGTTGAGATTCTGGGATGCGGCATGGTCGACCCCAATGTGCTCGAATCGTGCGGCATCGACAGCAAGGTGTATAGCGGCTATGCCTTCGGTCTTGGCATCGAACGCATCACTAACCTGAAATACATGGTGAAGGACCTGCGCATGTTCTCGGAGAACGATGTGCGCTTCCTGAACGAGTTCCAGGCCGCTCACTGATAAGCAAGCTCATTTTTGCAACAATAACAATGGCGCATCACACTCATGCGATGCGCCTTTTTTCATAACAAAACCCACACGCATGACACTCAAAGAACGATATGAAGGCGCGCTGAACTACTGGCGCACTGCCATGCCCAATCCTGTCACCGAACTGGTCTATAGCAACCCGTTCGAGATACTGGTGGCGGTGATACTCTCGGCACAATGCACCGACAAGCGCGTGAACATGGTCACCCCGGAACTGTTTGCCGCCTACCCCACCGCCCAAGCCATGTCAACAGCCAGCGAAGAAGAGATACTGCTCTACATCAAGAGCGTATCGTATCCCAACAGCAAAGCCCGCCACCTGCAGCAGATGTCAGCCATGCTCGTCGACGAGTTCCAGGGCACCGTTCCCGACACCATGGAGCAACTCACCCGCCTGCCCGGCGTGGGCCGCAAAACTGCCAATGTGATACTAGGCGTGGTGTTCAACAAGGCCGCCATTCCTGTCGACACTCATGTGTTTCGCGTGGCAAACCGAATGGGATTAGCCTCTGGAAAGACGCCCCTTGAAGTGGAGAAAACCCTCATCCGCCACATTGCACCCGAAGACCGATTCAAGGCACATCATTGGATATTGCTCCACGGCCGCTACACCTGCAAGGCGCTCAAGCCTAACTGCTTGGAGTGTGGTGTGAAAAAATGGTGCAAGACCTATCAGGCAAGCCACAAACATCAGCAATGACAAAATATACAGGAGGTAGCTACCAAAGCCACCTCCTGCCATCAGATTCATATTAAACCATATCTAATACCTCATTTTACTACAATACCTTTCACATAACCCTTAAATCACAAAATCTTGTCAGTTCATCTCTTTGACACGAAAATAACAAAATAGTTTAAAATGCGATAAAGAAACGACAATAACATTCATAGTTTTACGAAATCACATTTTTGTTGTAAATTTGCAACTCTAATTAAAACGCTAACGATGACCGTTGACCGAAATAAGATATTGCTGCACATCGACAAGCCCATCTTTCACCTTGTGGGAGAGGTGGCCGACTCCATGAATCGCCCCTGCTATGTGGTGGGCGGATATGTGCGTGACATTTTTCTTGACCGCCCCAGCAACGACATGGACTTTGTGACAGTGGGCAGCGGCATCGAGGTTGCAAAGGCTGTGGCTGCACGGCTCGGCAAGAACAAATGCTCCCTTGCTGTGTTCAAGACCTATGGCACTGCGCAAGTAAAAACAGCCGGATTGGAACTGGAGTTTGTGGGTGCTCGTCGCGAATCTTATCGGCATGGGAGCCGCAACCCTATTGTAGAAGACGGCACGTTGCATGACGACCAATGCCGCCGCGACTTCACCATCAACGCCATGGCCATATCTCTCAACAGCAACTCCTTTGGCGAACTGCTTGACCCCTTTGACGGCATTGCCGACATGGGGCGCCGTATCATACGTACCCCACTCGACCCCGACGTCACCTTTAGCGATGATCCACTACGCATGATGCGGGCCGTGAGGTTTGCAACCCAAATGAGCTTCGACATACTGCCTGAAACCTTCGCTGCCATCACGAGAAACGCTTACCGCATCGACATCATCACCCGCGAGCGCATTGCCGAAGAACTGATGAAGATCATGCGTGCCCATGCCCCGTCACGCGGATTCAAAATGCTGCACGACTGCGGACTGCTGAAGCGCATCTTCCCCGAACTCGAAGCATTGTGCGGCGTGGACAACTCACACGGCCGTAGCCACAAGGATAATTTCCAGCACACCATGCAGGTGCTCGACAATGTGGCCGAACAGAGCGAGAACGAGTGGCTGCGCTGGGCGGCACTCATGCACGACATTGGAAAGCCCAGCACCAAACGCTGGGATGAGCATCAGGGATGGACATTCCACAACCACAACTTCGTGGGTGAAAAGATGGTGCCCAAGATTTTTGGTCGCATGCGTCTGCCGCTCAACGAGCACATGAAATATGTGAAGAAGCTGGTGGGCCTGCATATGCGTCCCATTGCCCTTGTTGAAGACGAAGTAACCGATTCGGCAGTAAGGCGATTGCTCTTTGATGCCGGCGATGACATCGACGACTTGATGCTGCTTTGCAGTGCCGACATCACATCGAAGAATGAGGAAAAGGTCAAACGCTTTCGCGACAACTTCGTATTGGTAAAGCAAAAATTGGTGGATATTGAAGAAAAGGACCGCGTGCGCAATTTCCAACCCCCAGTAGATGGCGAGGAAATCATGGAAATCTTCGGCTTGCAACCCTCAAAACCTGTGGGCATCATCAAGGATGCCATCAAAGATGCCATTCTTGACGGAACCATCAAGAACGACCGTGAGCAGGCTTATGAATTCATGCTTATGAAAGCAAAAGAGATAGGGCTTACACCCGTCATCGACAAACGTTAACCCCATTCATCCACCAAAGAGCAACCACCCCATCACAAAACGAAGAGCAGAGGTATCGGCAAGTGTCCCGATATCGTGTAAATGATATCGCTCGAATAAGTACTGCGACCTTGATACACATGTTGCCCTGTCACTGTTGCCACCACATCACTCAAATAGGTGCTGCGACCTTGATATAAGTACTTGCCATCCCAAGTTGCAATGATGTCGCTCAAGTAACTGCTGCGACCACGATAAAGATATTTGCCATCCCACGTATACATGATATCACTTAAATAAGTGCTACTGCCTCGATACAAGTATTTGCCATCCCACGTATAAAGTATATCGCTGCGATAGGTACTGTTGCCACGATACAGGTACTTGCCATCGAAGGTGTAAAGCATATCGCTCTGATAGGTGCTGTGACCGGTATACACTCGAGTAACAGCCTGTGCACTCCAAGCTGTGCAAAGCATCAGCAGCACTATAGTCAGCTTCATGATATTTGATGATTTCTTCATTGAGATTCCTTTTTTATAGTTGCAAAAATAACCTTTTTTGAATAGTATTAAAAAAAAATTGACTATTTTTGCGTATTGGAAACTAAAAATCATGACTTTTAACCGTTCATGGAAGTTCATGTCGAACAAATAGTCTATAATTTCGAGTACGTTCTTGAAATTCTCGCTACACTCTTCTATGCTATTAGTGGAGTGAGACTAGCTGCCTACAAGAACTTTGACTGGTATGGTGCTTACACCATAGGCTTCATCACCGCCTTTGGAGGTGGTACCATGCGCGACCTCTTCCTCAAGGCCACACCATTCTGGATGCTTGATCCCTGGTATGTGGTTGCCACCATTGCTGGGTTTATTATCGTCATGGTTTTCCGAAAGAAACTGGTGCGCATCGAGGGCACCTTCTACATCTTCGACGCAGTTGGTTTGGGACTCTTTGCCTGTGTGGGCATCTTCAAGACACTTTCGCTCGGATTCCCCATGTGGGTAGCCCTCATCATGGGCATCGTAACAGGTGCCATGGGTGGAGTACTGCGCGACATCTTCATCAACGAAGAACCGCTCATATTCCGCAAAGAGATTTATGCAACAGCTTGCATTGCTGGTGGAGTCATCTATTGGATTTCATCTTTGATTGGAT
>JAEEVB010000052.1 GCA_016287065.1 Muribaculaceae bacterium | reverse complement strand
AAGGAGCACTTGAACTGAAATTCGTTCTCGACGAACCCTTTGCTTATCATGGTGGCAACCTGCTGGTTCAAGTCGATGTGACCGAGCCTGGTGAATATGGCGCAACCTATTTCTGGGGCACCGCTTCTGAAGATGAAAACGTTCCAAACTGCACCTACTTTGAAAACTATAATTATAGTGGAGATTTCCAAGCACAAGATCTGTCCAATTTCCTTGCCCGCGCCACCTTTGGTTACACCCCTGGCAACAAGTACTATGTGTGCGGCGGCTTCAACGGCTGGAATGCTGTAGAACCTCTCGAAATCACTGCCGACGGTGCAACCTTCGACGCAGTGCAGACCGATGATCCCAAGTGCCTCGATTTCAAACTCCTCACTCCTGGTGAGAACGACTGGATCTGGCTCGGTGGTATCGATGAGAACAATGTGGGTTACTTCTATCTGTACCAAGAAATGCTGACCGATGGCACTGAAATCACACTCTACGATGATGGTGCGAACTTCCGCCTGCCCGCTGCTGGCAACTACACCATCCAGCTTGTTGAAGATACCGAGAGCAAAGACGCTGTTACCAACATCAAGATGGTTGTCACGCAGAACAATGCCATTTCTACTGCTGTCAACGACATCAGCGCTAAGACTGTTGCCAATGTGAAGTATGTGAACCTGGCTGGTGCCGAGAGCAACAAGCCATTCGACGGTGTGAACATCATGGTTACCACTTACACCGATGGCACCAAGTTAGCTGCTAAAGTTATCAAATAAGAGATTTCTTATTCAGTAACTCCCATAAAACTCTCGTCCTCTCCAGGGCGGGAGTTTTTTTATTATTTAGCTCACACTTATTAATCACATTATTTTATCAAGCACATTGCTAACAAATCTCCCAAAACCCGTGATCATTATGACAACCAAAACCCGCTTTTCGTTTCATTTTGCCAAAACAGCCTACTTGCTTAAAATTTAGAGATTTAACGAAGTTTTCACCTCTAAAATTTTTTATTGTCCACTTTATGCCTAACTTTGCCCCCGAAATTCATGAAATGTCTTGTGAAATCAAGTTATTAAACACTTAAATTCCGATATGTTAGAAAAAAACAATGTTCGTTTCCGTCAGAGCATCGTCGTCCGTTTCTCAGGCGACAGTGGCGACGGTATGCAGCTCGCCGGTAACATCTTCTCGAATGTGTCGGCCGAGATTGGCGACATCATTTCAACTTTCCCCGACTACCCCGCCGAGGTGCGCGCCCCGCAAGGCTCGCTCAATGGCGTGAGTGGTTTCCAAGTCAACATTGGTCACGGTGTGCACACCCCTGGCGATGAGTGCGACGTGCTGGTCGCCATGAATCCTGCTGCACTCAAGCAGAATGTGAAATTCCTCAGCCCCCGTGGCGTGGTCATTGTCGACATCAACTCATTCCAGAAAGCCGATCTGGAAAAAGCCGAGTTCAAGACCGACAAGCCCTACAAGGAACTGCACCTCAACACACAGGTTGTGGAAGTGCCCATGACCGAGATGGTGAAGGCTGCGCTGGCCGACAGCGGCATGGACCTCAAGGCACAAATGAAGTGTCGCAACATGTTTGCGCTGGGTTTGGTATGCTGGCTCTTCAACCTGCCCATGAGCGCACCGCTGCGCTACCTGCAACGCAAGTTTGAGAAGAAGCCCGAAATTTATGAGGCCAATGCCAAGGTGATTCGCGGCGGCTACGACTACGGACACAACATTCACGCTTCGGTATCGAACTACCGCATCGAGACCGACAAGTTCCGCCCGGGCATCTACACCGATGTCAATGGCAACAAGGCCACTGCTTGGGGTCTCATCCTCGCTTCTGAGAAGAGCGGACGCCCCTTGTTCCTGGGCAGTTATCCTATCACCCCTGCAACCGACATTCTGCACGAACTCGCCAAGCGCCGCGACATGGGCGTCAAGGCCATTCAGATGGAAGACGAGATTGGCGGCATCTGCTCGGCTATCGGTGCATCCTATGCCGGACATCTGGCAGTCACTTCAACCTCTGGCCCCGGTCTCGCACTCAAGAGCGAAGGTCTGGGACTGGCTGTGATGGCCGAACTTCCGCTTGTGGTAATCGATGTGCAGCGCGGCGGTCCTTCGACCGGACTCCCCACTAAGACCGAACAGACCGACCTCATGCAGGCCCTCTATGGCCGCAGTGGCGAATGCCCCCTCGTGGTGCTGGCAGCACTCTCGCCTGCCGACTGCTTCCATATGGCATTTGAAGCAGCACGCATAGCACTGGAACACATGACTCCCGTCATCCTGCTCACCGACGCCTTCATCGCCAACGGCTCTTCGGCTTGGCGCATCCCAGAAGTGGGCGACTACCCCGACATTCACCCCAACTTCGTGACTAAGGACATGCGCGGACACTGGACCCCCTACATGCGCAACATCGATTACGTGCGCTATTGGGCTATCCCGGGCACCGAGGGCTTCGAACACCGTGTGGGCGGCCTCGAGAAGGACTACAACACCAGCACGCTCTCTAACAATCCCGAGAACCATGAACGCATGGTCAAGGCACGCGAGCTCAAGGTGCAGAACGTGGCCAAGTACATCCCCGAGCTCGAAGTGCTCACCGAGTGCGACAACCAGACCGACACCATCGTGGTAGGCTGGGGCGGAACCTATGGACACATCTACACGGCCTTTGAAGAACTCAACAAAACTGGCCGCAACATCGACTTCGCCCAGTTCCAGTACATCAACCCGCTGCCTACTAACACCGAGGAGGTGCTCTCCAATTACAAGACGGTGATTGTAGCCGAACTCAACAACGGTCAGTTTGCTGCCTATCTGCAGTCAAAAATTCCTAATCTCAACATCAAGCGCATCAACAAGGTGCAAGGTCAACCCTTCATGGTTCACGACATTGTAGATGGCGTAAAAAAAATAATGGGAGGTAAATGATATGGAACAGAACAATATGAACACCCAGAAATACCAACCTAAGGATTTCAAGAGCGACCAGTCGGTACGCTGGTGCCCTGGTTGCGGCGACCACGCCGTGCTCAACGTGCTTCACAAGGCTATGGCAGAACTCGGCATTCCGCCCCACATGACAGCCGTCATCTCGGGCATCGGATGCTCATCGCGTCTGCCCTACTACATGAACACCTATGGTTTCCACACCATTCATGGTCGTGGCGGTGCAGTGGCCACTGGCTTCAAGGTAGCTAATCCCGAAATGACCGTTTGGCAGATTTCGGGCGACGGCGATGGACTCGCCATCGGAGGCAACCACTTCATACACGAGGTGCGTCGCAACATCGACCTCAACCTCATCTTGCTCAACAACAAGATCTATGGCCTCACCAAGGGCCAGTTCTCGCCCACAAGCGACCGTGGATGTGTTTCCAAATCGTCGCCCTACGGCACTACCGAGGACCCCTTCATCCCTGCCGAACTCGTGTTTGGTGCACGCGGCACTTTCTTTGCCCGCAGCATCGACATCGAGCTGCAGATTTCGCAGGAGATTCTGGTCGAGGCACAGAAACATCGCGGCTGCTCAGTAGTTGAAATTCTGCAGAACTGCATGATCTTCAACAACGGTATTCACTACTATGTGGCCAACCGAGACACTCGCCCCGACCGCACCATACACCTCGTTCACGGCGAGAAGATGATCTTCGGCAAGAACCATGACAAGGGCATCGTGCAAGATGGTTTCGGACTCAAGGCTGTCACCATCGGAAAAGATGGATACACCCTCGACGACGTGCTCGTGCACGACGCACACTGCGAGAACAACTTCCTGCACCAGCAGCTCGCCATGATGGACGGACACAATCTGCCCCTCGCTCTCGGCGTGATTCGCGATGTAGAGGCTCCCACCTACGATGCCGAGGTTCAGGCACAGGTCGAGGCTGTGCAAGGCAAGAAAGGTTTCGAGACCCTGCGCGAGATGGTCATGGCCGGCGACACCTGGGAGGTGAAGTAAACGCCGACCACTCAAAACTGCAACTAACAACAACGCCCTGCTTCATCACCACGAAGCAGGGCGTTACTATTTCGTTTCAGCCGAGAAGGTGTATACACAGGCTCACGGGGCCTACATTCTACAAACCTGACTGTTATTTCATGCCAACTCTTAACCGCGAGCACGCTCGCTCCCTCAACCATCAGCGCTTCTCCAGAATCCACGGAATGGGTACCAGTATCTTCATCTTCATGAAGCTGGGATTCTCCTGGATATTCTTGATAAAGGCCACAGCCTGAGGCTTGTCGTCAAAACCCTGCACTATCACATGATACTTCTTGTCAGCGTTGTTCATCACCACATACGATTCAAAGCCCTCCTGCTCTTTCAGGCGGTCGCGATAGGAGCGAGCATTGATCAGCTGGTCGAACACCGCCACCACTACACTATATTTCTTCACATCCTCATGTTTGCCATCAACGATGTTGCAGTGTGCACGCACCACGCGAACACTGTCGCCATTCACCACCTCGGTGTAACGGCGCTTCTCAGCCTGCACCTTGTCATAAGCTTCTTGCCCCACATTCTCCTGAGTGCGGGCAACTGCCTTGTCATAAGCGGCTTTATAGTTCTCTTCGCTGGTCTTACAACCCACGGCACCCAACATCAGCACCGCCACTGCCAGCAACATGTAGTGTTTCATCGTCATATCTCTTTTATAACTTAATCCAAAATAATTCCTTGAGGATTCTCTCGGTCCTCAGCAAGTTCTATCACCTGGCAACCGGTTATTTCCCCGTTGTCAAGAGTGAGTTTGATAAGAGTGCGCACCTTTTGCCAACCCTGCCTGCCAGCAGCTCCGGGATTAATGGTGAGTACACCCAGCTGGCGGTCGGGTATTACCTTGAGAATGTGACTGTGGCCACACACAAACAGTTTAGGTTGAGAGAGCTGCAGGCGAGAGCGAATGCCCGGGGCATAACGGCCCGGATAGCCGCCAATGTGTGTCAGCACCACCTTCACACCCTCAGTCTCGAAGATTTCCATCTCCTTGTATTTGTGCCGCAGCACACCACCATCGGCATTGCCATACACAGCCCTGAACACTGGCACCAGCCCTTCGAGACGCAGCGCCACCTTCTCGTTGCCTATGTCGCCTGCGTGCCATATCTCGTCGCAGTCGGCAAAGTGCACCGCATAGCGGTCATCCCAGTAGCTGTGCGTGTCGCTGATGATGCCTATCTTCTTCATTTCTCGGTGAATTCCATAAGGCGGGCAAGATACTTGCCTATGATGTCAAATTCCAGATTCACCACTGTGCCCTTCACAATGTTGTGGAAGTTGGTCAACTGGTGGGTATAGGGGATGATGGCAACCTCAAAGCTGTTAGGCTCACTGTTACACACTGTCAGGCTCACACCATTTACCGTCACACTACCCTTCTCCACAGTCACATAGCCCTTCGAGGCCATGCCAGCAGGCACTTCGTAAGCAAAGCGGTAACGCCAGCTACCGTCTTCCTCGGTCACGCTCTGGCAGGTTGCCGTCTGGTCAACATGGCCTTGCACAATGTGACCATCAAGGCGCCCGTTCATCAACATACTGCGCTCCACGTTCACCTCGTCGCCCACCTTGAGCAGACCCAGATTACTGCGGTCAAGTGTCTCCTGAACAGCTGTAACGGTGTAGGTACCGTCACCGGGCAACTGCACCACTGTGAGACATACACCATTGTGCGCCACACTCTGGTCAATCTTCAACTCGTCGGTAAAACTGCACTTCAGCGTGATATGCAGGTTTCCTTCTTCTCTCTCTAGTGCCACCACCTGGGCAGCTTCTTCTACTATTCCTGAGAACATATCTTGTTGGTTTAAGGTTTTAAGTTTAGGGGGTTAATGACCCTTCTTAGCGTCTTTTCGGGCCTTGTCGATAATCTCCTTGGTCGACATGCCGTCGAGGTCGGAGCCCCTGGTGCCACCTTGCGTGTTACCGCCAGAGCCTGAACCGCGGCCGGAGCTTGAGCCACGGCCCGAACCTGAACCGCTGCCCTTATCGCCGCCCGTCATGCCTGGGCCTGAGAGTCCACCTGAATCAGGCTTCTTGCCTTCTTTATCAGGATCAAGGCCTGCCTTCTCCATCTCTTTCCTCTTCAGAGCCTCTGCATCTTCATCAAGATTCACAGGTTGGTTGCCAATAGAACCCGTGGTGACTGAGGAAGCAGCATCGCCCTTTTCCTCGCCCTGCAGATAGGCGGGCGGGATGAACACCTCGCCACGCTCCTCGGCCTCGGCACGGAGTCGCTCGGCCTCTTCACGCATACGTTTGAGGTCTTCGGCAAATGGCTGGAAATTGGAGCTGAGTACCATAAACTCGGTGCGGCGGTTAATCTGGTCGGCAGCAGCACGATCTTCTTTAGAGAGGGAGTCTACGCGTGCCACATTGAGGGTGTCACCCACAGCAAACTGCGGATAGAGCCTGTTAATGCGCTTGGTGACAACTTTGGGCCGGCGCTTGCCATAGCCTTGGGGCTTGAGACGTGCGAGCTCGATGCCGTGCTTTACAAGATAGTCGACTACCGACTGTGCGCGGCGCTGGCTCAATCCGTCATTATACTGGTCGCTACCCACTCGGTCGGTGTGAGCCGAGAGCTCGATGGTAACATAGGGATTCTCTTTGAGGGTCTTGACCATCTCGTCGAGTGCTTTCTTTGATTCGGGCCTCAACGAGGCCTTGTCGAAGTCATAGAAGATATTCTCGATGACCTGCGGTTTCATCATGGCTGCGAGCACAAAGTCGACGTAGTATTCGGCATCCGACTCCTCTATGTCGCTTTCAAACTGCTGCTGAGCATTCAGGTAACCAGCAGCGCCAGCAAGCATCACATACTTCACGCCACGCTCCAGGTCGAAGCGGAAACTGCCGTCGGGCTTGGCGGCTGCCTTCTGGTTGCTGCCGTCGTCGCCCACAATGCGTATCACAGCATTGGGAACCGGTTCCTCGTCCTTGTCGAGCACATAGCCCGATATCCACACCTTCAGTTCCGGTTTCTCGAAACTGTATATCTTGTCATAACCACGTGCATCCTTGCGATTCGAGCTGAAAAAGCCTGTTTCTCCCTTGCCAAAAGTAATGCCGAAATCATCGCCCGATGAGTTCATTGGAGAACCCATATTCTGGATAAACCACCTGTGAGATGGCTGCAGCGTAGCCTTGAACAGGTCTAGACCGCCAAAACCCGCGTGACCGTTGCTCGAGAAGTAGAGCACACTGTCGGTACGGCAATACGGGAATCGTTCGTCACCGGGTGTGTTAATCTGAGGGCCAAGGTTCTCGAGGGTTCCCACACGTTCTTTGATGTTGATGCGCCACAAGTCCAGACCTCCATAACCGCCGGGCATGTCGCTCGTGAAGTAGAGCCAGTTACCGTCAGCGCTCACCGCAGGATCGCCATACGACGACAACGTGTCGGCAGTGATATCAAACTTGGCGGCAGCACCCCACTTCGCCTCCGAACGCGCTGATGTATAAATTTCGACAGGCGATGCGGCATCGGCCTTCCTGATCACTTTGGCAAGATACATCGTCGAACCATCGGGGCTGAACGAGGTCACACCCTCGTCCCACTCGGTATTCAGGTCACCTTCTACAGCTTCTGGCCGCTGCCATTTGCCTTTATCGTCTTTTTTGGAAAAGAAGATATCGCTACGTTTTGTACCAGTTATCTCACTCTTGTTCTCACCTGTAGCCTTCTCGGTCGATGACGTGAAGAAGATCTGGTCGCAATCGGCTCCAAGGTACTGTGGGCAGAAGTCGGCACGGCGCGAGTTGAACATCTTATCAAGTTTCACGGTGTAGCGCGAGCCCTGCTCTTTCCATTTGGGAGCCATGTCGCACGCACGTATGCCCTGCTTAGCCACATAGTTATCGGGCACATAGGTGAGGTAGCGCTCATAGTTCTGACGAGCCTCGTTCCATTTGCCGTTCATATGCTGGGCCTGTGCCAGATACAGATACACGGTACTATCTTCCTCAAACTCATAACGCAACGCATTCACAAAAGCCGCCTCAGCACGAGAACTCTGACTTAGGTGACGGTAGCAGAGACCCATCTTGTAGGCAACCTCACCACGTAGCCAACGGTCTTCCTTATGGCTCAGCTTGTTGTAAATTTTGCGATAAATGATGGAAGCATCGTTATACTCTCCACGCTCATAGGCCTCGTCGGCAACACGCATCTTGGGTGTCTTGCACGAGTCAAGACCCAGCAACAATGCCCCGGCAAATAAAGCCACAAGTATGTATATCGTTCGTTTCATTGATGTTAGCTCTTTAGTATGGCAAGGGCATACCGCCCTTATTAATCGTTAAACGAAGAAATAGCAGATTTATTGCACTTGTGGGCATTTTTTTGCAAAAAGGGATTGCGTATTGTCGCTGGAAGCAGAGGTGGTCGTCAGTTGAGAATGATGTTGATAAGAGCCGTCACGTCGCTCACGTTCACGCGTCCGTTTCCGTCAATGTCAGCCGAATCCCAGTTAATGGGAACCACACCCAGAATCATGTTTACCAGTGTGGTCACATCACTCACGTTCACATGGCCATTGCGGTTAACATCCCCTGTAGGTAAGGGCACTAACTCATCTCCGGTTATTACCACCAGTTCATCGCGTACGACGTTATTATCGGCATCGACAATAAAACCATCGAGCAGTCGTGCACCTGGAGGCGATACGATGTTGCCCCACAACTCTGCCACCTGCAGTGGTACAAGACCTCCTACCACTACCTCGGTTTCCTGACCAGTAACGCTAAGGTGCGGGATGGTGATGCCAGCTTCACGGCACTTGGTGGCATGTATCGCAGCGCCACCCGTAACGAGTAGCGTAACAGAGTCTTCGTCTCTGGAGGTAATGGCCCTGTCGCTACCAGCACCCACTATCAGCTGGCCCTTGCCAGTGATGACATTTTCAAGCCCTGTAACGCCCAAGATGCCATCAACCACATTCGTGCCCGAAAGTTTGATGACGAAGGGGTCGAGATGGCTGCTTACCCTCCTGATGGATGCATCGCTAAGGGTGAGTACGTGGCCTTGGAGACGCATGGTTCCGTCACGCACCACATCGTCCTGATTCATGCTATTAATCTGCAGGCCATCTATCCACAGAGGGTATTGGTCACCGCCTATGTGCACCACACAACTGGCTAGGCAATCACCCAATTTAGCGCTGATCACCACACTGTCGCCCACTTGGGTTCGAGTGAAATCAATCACCACCCTACCGGTGCTGTCGACAATCGCCTTGCGAGAATCACTAGAGGTCCACTCCACAAGCGCTGGGGCATTGGGTGGACTGAACACGACATCCAGTTGACACACGCCAATAGCTGGGTCAACAATCACCTGGTTTGGCAAGATGGCAAGCGAGTCGCACGTCGGAGCCACCACCTGCAAATTCAGTTCTCCTACCTTTTTGCTACCTTTCTTAATGACATAGCGACCAGTGGTTCCAGCCACAATCTGTGTGGCATCAAGGGTTAGCGTCCTATTCACAGGGTCAAAGGTCAAAGCCGACAAAACATCCTCTCCTTCCACACTTGAGTTCTCAGGAATGGCGGTAACATCGTCGAGCGAGGCCGCCTGTGGCTTGCACTCCACGGCAAGTGTTACGCTGCTCCCAGCCGACAACGTCAAGACAGAACCATCGCCTACGTCAACATGGGTGGGCTCATAGGTGCTATCGGCATTCGACACATTGAACAACGTAGTATAGGTTTCTGTGCTTTTCCGGTACACATACATTACAGCATGGTTGTACTCAGTAGGCTTGTCGAGCAGAGCATAGACCGTGGTATAACGATGCTCATTGTCAAAGACTACGGGCTTGATGCACAACGAATCGGTGTATAGTACGCCATAACCAGCTTCATTCACCTGAGTGGTTCCTCCCGTGAGCATCCAGTTCCAGCCTGCTATGCCGGTGAAATCGGTCGCATTGGCAGGCATTGGCTCAGCCTCAATGCGCACCACACCGCCAAGCGGCACATTCTTCATACCCTCTACATCATCGGTCACAGTGCAATTCACGCCAGTGATCTTGAAGTTCACCCTCTTGGTCGCCACACCACTCCCATAGTAGATGGCATTGTAGAGCACCACCTTGCCGGCATCATACTCACCACTCTCCTTGAAACGCGTATAGACGTAGTTCACAGCGCCCTGAGTGCCCTGCAACCGCAGTGGAGCCAACGTGTCGTTAGTAGACTGGGCACTTACCCAATCACTCTCTCGCAACGAACCCACGCTCTTGAATGTATTCAGTACCATATATTCCTGATTATCCTTAGGATTCATCACCCACAGTCGGTTCTGATCAAGTGAGAGCTCAGGCTTTTCAGGATTATGCTCATGCTGGCACTTTATCACCACCACAGGGTGGGTAAGTAAGCACTTGTCATGAGTGTCAAACTGAATTTTGGCATACACATATCGTTGGACGTCGGCAGTGCTTGTCAAGTAAGTGAATCCCTCTCCCACTTGCTCATAACGCGATTGGATGTCACCTGTCGACCTGTACCACTCAATACTGGGTACTTCATCGGCGCAATTCACATAGTTGAGCAGCGACTGCGGCAACTGCACAGTCACTTCTTCGCCCACATGATAAATGCCCTTTGAGGTGCAATGTCCTGCCGAGAAAGGTGCAAGACCTGTACTATCCACAACATGCCAGTCCTGCAGACTGGGACGGGTAAGATTAATGCGACCAATAATGGCGCGGCCATCGCCATTCACAAACCAATGACCACTATCATCTACCTTATAAATGGGATTATTGTTCACTCTATAGGGGCACAGCATATTCACTCGGCCGTTGGCACGCATAGGTGCTACAGTCGAGACGAAGTCATGCATGCCGTTGCGCATAGTAATGTTAATGTCGCCTTGCACACTCACTGCCATATGGCCTCTTGCATGCGATTGGGCCATAACGCTGTGATTGTCGATTGTGAGATCACTCGAGCAAAAGATGGCCTCACGGCCGGCACTGATGCGCACCGTAGTCGAGTCATCTCCTATGATGGTCATCTGCTGTGCCTGAATGGCACGGGAGTTTTCTCCTGCTGTGATAGAGGCCGAACAATTGTGAAAGCGCACACCTTCAACATTTGCCTGGATAGCCATCTGCTCGGCATGCACCGCCAACGAGCATGCGGTGGCCTGGACATCGCCTCTCACGGCATAATCGTGCTGAGTGCCATCGGTTTGCGAAACATCCAGTTGTCCGCCATCAATTCTCACAGCGTGGGCAACGATACCACTTCCATCAAGGGCAGTCACGTAAACTTGAGCATTCTCTATCGTCACGGTATCAGCACCCCAACCAACCTGTCCACCATTTGACTTAACGGTTGCAATACCATGACAACCTGAAATATAACATCTGGTGCCAGATTCTTTCACGGTGATGTTGCCAGCATTGGCAACACCCACATTGGCGCCATATATCCACACCTCGCTACTCGTTATCATGATGTTTCCAGCATTTGCCAAAGCACATCCTTCCTGACCATCAGGCCCGCTATTGCGAGCCTCGAGTCGCATCTTCGCATGTTCGCAACACAACTCACCTCCATTCAGGTTCAAGGCATTGTGCTTACCTGTAATCTGCAGCATACCATCACCTGTCAGTCTCAGTCCCGTTACATCTATCGCATAGGTCTGGTCATGGCAATCATCAACGGTGAGTTTGGCTCCTTTAATAGTAATGATTTCAAGCGGATGGTTTCCAGAGATGCTCGCCAATCGGCAATCTTGGTCTACAAGTATCGTCGTAGGCCCACCAAGCAAAATCTGCTCGGCATGGAGTTGAGACACGAACACGGTATCGCGCACCAGCTCTCGTGCTTGTAATAACGATGGACACAACAACAGCAATGCTGCAACATAATATGCTGCCAACCATCTGTTTCTTGTCACCAGTCGTCTCATAGCAAACATCATTTAAAAAATTTCCCAATATACTTAAAGGAATAATTATGCTAAATTAAATAATTTTTATATCTCATCTCTGTTTTTCACAGTTAAAAATAATTAAACCCCACACTTCATAAAAATGAAAACTCTAGAACAGCAGCTCGTCTCCCACCAATTCGAGCACACCGCTAGCACCTCTGGGTCTCTAGAAACACTAGCCTTTCTAAATCATCCAGAATATATTGAGTCGCTGGAGAAGCTAGAAATACTAGAAAATCTAGACAGGCTAGAACGGCTAAGCGGGCTAGAAATACTAGAATATCTAGAACAACTAGAGCAACTAGAGCAACTAGACGGGCCTTCACGCTATGGCACAAAAAAAGAGGACTCCTTGCGGAATCCTCTCTTAAGGGGCGGTTACCTACGCCTTCCCATGTCGCAGACCATCGCCGTGGTGACGCTTAAGTTCCTGTTAGGGATGGGAAGGAACGGTGGGACCCTCACGCTATGACACAAAAAAGATGAGCCATTGCTGACTCCTCTCGGTTTAGGGGGCGGTTACCTA